>CAZOOT010000095.1:0-7428 GCA_964581455.1 uncultured Chitinophaga sp.
GAAGGCAAATTTGCAGCACAACAATGCGGCCTGGCCATGCTGTCATCAATTAAAAAACATTTTGGAAATTTTGATAGGTTAAAAAGAATCATCAAAGTGCTGGGAATGGTAAACAGCACACCGGATTATACCAAACACCCTGTTGTCATTAATGGATTTAGTGAATTGTTTGCAAAATTAATGGGAGAAGAAAATGGTGTTGGCGCCAGAAGTGCAGTGGGAATGGGATCTCTTCCAAATAATGTAGCGGTAGAGGTGGAGGCAATTTTTGAATTGCATGATTGATTTATTAATGCAGTTTTTTTTCTAATCGGAAAATGACTCAGAGATATTCATATAATTGTTAATTTACAGTTGACACCTGCATTGATAACAGAAAAGTTATTCTGAGATTAGTTTTTCAATCATAGCCGGGTGACCAGGCAATTAAAAATATGTCATGATTAAAAAAAACCGAAAAGAATTTTTGCAAACATCAGCCATGCTGTTGACAGCTGCTATTGCAGGGAATAAATTTGATTTATTTAAATCCAAACCTCGGCTATCTTTTTCTACACTGGGTTGTCCCGATTGGAGTTTTGGGCAAATCATTGACTTTGCTAAACTGCATGAATATAGCGGTATAGAGATTCGAGGTCTGCAAAGAGAAATGGACATTACTAAAAGCAAAGAATTTAAAGACAAAGAAAACAGAGCCGCGTCACTTTACATGATGAAGGAAAAAGGATTACAGTTTGTTGGGCTTGGTTCTTCAGCTGCTTTGCATTTTTCTGAAATTTCTGTCAGGCAAAAAAATTTGGATGATGCAAAACGTTTTATTGATCTCGCAATAGATATTGATTGTAATTATGTCCGGGTTTTCCCGGACAAGTTTCCAAAGGAACAGGAAAAACAGGAAACTATTGATAATATTGTGAATGGACTATTAACGCTTGGGGACTATGCAAAAGGTACCAAACTAAGTGTTATAATGGAAACGCATGGCGATGTTACCAGGACGGATGACATTGAAACGATCATGAAAGCTGCAGAGCATAAACATGTAGGGCTGCTTTGGGATTTTACAAATATGTGGACCGTAACCAGAGAGAAACCTCAGCTGATTTATGATAAACTAAAAAAATATATTCGCCATACGCATATTAAAGATGCGAACCTGTTGAATGGCAAAATAAATTATGTAATGTTGGGAAGGGGGGAAGTGCCGGTATTTGAAGCAATGGATATTTTAACAAAAGGAGGGTATAACGGCTTTTATAGTTTTGAATGGGAAAAATTATGGCACTCGGAAATTGAGGAACCTGAACTTGCTTTGGCAGATTATCCCAAAGTAATGAAACAACATTTCAGATAAAATTATTTCTTACTTCTTCATCATATCTTTTAAATATGCCAGGTGATACTACAAACATTAATATTAAGGCGAAACAGCAAAACACTTATGATGCGATTATCGTAGGATCTGGCATGAGTGGTGGATGGGCTGCAAAAGAATTATGTGAAAAAGGTTTGAAAGTACTGATGCTGGAGCGTGGACGGCATGTAAATCATCCGGATTATCCTACTGCTACTAAAGATCCCTGGGATTTTCCACACAGGGGAAGATTGACAGAAGCGGATAAAAAAAAGTTTTTTGTACAAAGCCGGCATTATTCTATATCAGAAGAAAATAAACACTATTACATAAATGACCAGGAGAATCCATATGAAGAAACAAAACGTTTTGATTGGATACGGGGAGATATAGTTGGCGGTCGTTCTTTATTATGGGCCAGGGCATGTTACCGCTGGAGCGATCTTGATTTTGAAGCTAACTTAAAAGATGGCATAGCTGTAGATTGGCCAATTCGCTACAGGGATATTGCACCCTGGTATGATTATGTGGAATCATTTATTGGTGTAAGTGGTTACAATGACGGCATTCCACATTTACCAGATGGGAAATTTATGCCCCCGTTTGAAATGAATGCAGTTGAAAAACATTTTAAGCAAAAAGTGGAATCAGCTTATTCAAACAGAAATGTTATTATGGGAAGAACGGCTAATCTTACCAAACCGGTGAAAGGAAGGGGTCAGTGTATGGCAAGAAATCTTTGTCACAGAGGATGCCCATTCGGAGCATATTATAGTACCAATTCCAGCACCATGCCCGCAGCATTTGCTACAGGCAATCTTACAGTCAGGCCACATTCTTTGGTAAACAAAGTGATCTATGACGATAAAATGCAAAGGGCAACCAGTGTTGAAATAGTTGATACAACTACTAATCAAACGGAAGAGTATTTTGCCCGTCTTATTTTTCTGAATGCCTCTACAGTTGCCACTGCGTTTATATTATTGAATTCTGCGTCTTCCAGTTTTCCAAATGGGTTGGGAAATGGAAGCGATCAGGTTGGAAGAAACCTGATGGATCATCATAAAGGATTATCCATTACAGCAGCTGTGGAAGGATTTGAAGACATGATCTATTTTGGCCGAAGACCTACTGGTATTTATATTCCCAGGTATCAAAATATCAAAAAGAAAACCAATGGCTTTATTCGCGGCTATCAATTGGGAGGAAGTGCATCCAGAACAAGAAATAATAATGTGGACTCCATAGGTGCTGAAATGAAGGAAGCCATGCTGGAACCAGGACCCTGGCAAATGAATCTTTATGCTTTTGGCGAATGTCTGCCTTATCAGGAAAACCGGGTTACATTAAACCACGATAAAAAAGACAAATGGGATCGGCCGATTATAAAAGTAGATTGTGAATTCAAAGAAAATGAAAAGGCCATGCATGAGGATATAAAAATCACTGCAGAAGAATTAATGGTAACTGCCGGATTTAAAAATATCAATATCGCTGGTAAAATTTCATTTCCGGGAAATGCCAATCATGAAATGGGCACTGCCCGCATGGGGAATGATCCTAAAACTTCTGTGTTGAATAAATTCAACCAGATGCATGAGGTGCCAAATGTTTTTATCACTGATGGCTCTTTTATGACGTCTAATTCCTGTGTCAATCCTTCTTTAACTTATATGGCAATGACTGCGAGGGCCTGTGATTATGCAGTGGGAGAAATGAAAAAAATGAATCTGTAGTTTTTCATTTATTCATGGGCATAAAAAAATGATCTTCATCAGATCATCTTTAATATTTTATCAGCACAGCAGATTATTTTGCAAGTTTCACATTGACTGCATTGGCGCCTTTAGGCCCCATCTCTACCTCAAAAATAACTTTACTGTTTTCAGATACTTCGTCTTGCAGGTTATTAATATGAACAAATATGCTTTCCTGGGATTCGTGGTCTTTTATAAATCCAAAACCTTTCGCATCATTGAAAAAAGTGATTGTTCCTTTTCTGATCAGGTCAGCAGGATCAATATCTGCAAACTTGGGAACCGCAATGGCGATGTCTTCCAGTTTTATTTCCCTTCTTTTGCTTGGATCAGGAGGCGTGTCAGAAATGTTTCCGTTTTCATCTATGTAGGCCATCATATTTTCGAGGCTACTGTCTGTAGTATTTTCTTTACGTTCTTTTCTTTTTTCTTCTTTCTCTTTTCTTTTTTGAATTTTTTTCTTTTCTCTTTCTTTTTTGTTCCAGGTATCAGCCATAAGTTTTTTATTAAGTGATTGTTTTTTTCTGTTTTTAAATTAAAAAATTCAGGAAACAGGTTGTGAAAAAATAAATGAAAACTTTCTAAAGTTCGGTGTAAAGGTAAAGTATTTATACCGGCTTCTAAAAACTTAGTTTATAGTCAAAATCATGGATATTTTTGAATTTAGCGTAAGGAAATCCATGTAGATATTATCATACCGGACAGCTCTTTTCACTATTAAGCTTGCTACTCAAAATTGAGAAACTGAACAAAAAAAGATTCATGCTTTTACCTCCAGTTCTGTATTTTTAGTCACTTTTTAAAACATTTAAAAAATCTGGTCATGCATTTAAAACGATTATTCAGCTCAGTATTACTTTTCATTTTTATATTTTCAAATCTTGTTTCAGCACAGCAGGTTCCTGCTCCAAAAGAACATTTTGGATTTAATATTGGTGACAATTATCAGCTGGCCACTTTTGTACAAACCGAATCTTATTTTAAAAAACTTGATGCAGCTTCGGATAAAGCCAGGTATACAATAATAGGAAAAACAGAAGAAGGAAGAGATCAGTTTATGATGATCATTACATCGGCAGAAAATCAGAAAAAACTGGATCATTATAAATCCATTTCACAAAAATTGGGAAATGCTGAAGGTCTTACCATTGAGCAGGCAAAAGCTTTGGCAAATGAAGGCAAAGCAGTTGTTTGGATCGATGGTGGATTACATGCAACTGAAGTGGCAGGTATTCACCAGTTAATTGAAACAGCATATGCATTACTCTCAAGAAACGACGATGAAACAAAACGTATTTTGGATAATGTAATTATACTGATGACTCATGCCAACCCGGATGGCCAGGAATTGATTTCTAATTGGTATATGAGAAATCCTGTTCCGGAAAAAAGATCTACACAATTTGCTCCGGTTTTATATCAGAAATATGTTGGCCATGATAACAACAGGGATTTTTATATGTTGAACATGAAAGAATCTCAAAATATCGGCAGGCAATTATTTATAGAATGGATTCCGCAGATCATGTACAATCATCATCAAACCGGCCCTCCCGGATCCATTGTTGCCGGTTCACCATACAGGGATCCGTTTAATTATGTTTTCGACCCTTTAGTTATTACCGGATTAGATGCAATTGGCGCTGCCAAGCAAAACAGGTTGAATGCAGAAGACAAACCCGGGTATACCAGTAAATCAGGATCAGTATTCTCTACCTGGTATAATGGTGGCCTGCGTACCACAACTTATTTTCATAATATGCTTGGTTTGTTAACAGAGATAGTAGGTAGCCCAAATCCAATGGATATTCCATTGGTAACCCAGCGTCTTGTTCCCAATGCAGCTACACCGAATCCGATCATTCCGCAAAAATGGTATTTCAGGCAAACCATTGACTATTCTGTATCGATGAATTATGCTGTATTGGATTATGCTGCCAGGAACCGGGATGCATTATTATTTAATATTTACAAAATGGGAAGAAATTCAATAGAAAGAGGAGAGAAGGATTATTGGGCTCTTTCTCCTTCCAAAGTTGATAAGATGAATCAACTTATACAGGATTACCAAAGGCGATCAAGAGCAGATTCAAATGCACAGACGAGTTCCGGATTTTCGGGGAGTGCAATTCCATCAAGATTCTATGATTCGGTTATGAAAAATCCTGCAAACAGGGATCCAAGAGGATTCATCATCCCTTCAAATCAACCAGACCTTGCAACTGCAGTAGAATTTTTAAATGCATTGATTAAAACAGGAGTTGTGGTTCATAAAGCAACAAAAGAATTTGAAGTGAATGGAAAAAAATATCCTGAAAATTCTTATGTGGTAAAAACCAACCAGTCATTTAGGCCGCATGTACTCGATATGTTCGAACCCCAGGATCACCCAAATGATTTTCAATATCCGGGCGGGCCCCCTGTGCCTCCTTATGATGCCGCAGGCTGGACATTGGCTTATCAAATGGGATTTCAGTTTGACAGAATAATGGATGGGTTTGATGGTCCTTTCGAAAAAAATCCCCTGGGACAATTAATAAGTTTGAAAGGAAAAATTACCGGCACTTCTTCTCCCAAAGGGTATGTGTTAAATGCACAGGCAAATAATTCTTTTAAGTTGGTAAACCAACTTTTAAAAGAGGGGATTGTAGTTTCCAGAATTACAAATAAAGTTGAAGGAATGAATTTTAGCGTAGGGTCATTTTATATTTCAGCCGGCACAAAAGAGAAAGGAGTTTTGGAAAAGATGATCAACCAATCAGGGATTGAGGTAATGGGTGTTTCTAAGCAACCGGCAGGATTGCAAAAAATCTCTGCAGCAAGAATTGCACTATGGGATACTTATGGCGGATCTATGCCATCTGGTTGGATTCGCTGGATGATGGAACAATTCAAATATTCGATAGATGTGATCTATGCCCCGGATATTGACAAAGGAAACCTGAGAGAAAAATATGATGTAATAGTTTTTGTTGGCGGATCTATACCGGCAGTTGCTGCCGGCCAGGCTACCGGACGTGGTGGTTTTGGTGGAATGCCAAACCCTGATTCTATTCCTCCAGAATACCGTTCAAGAGTAGGACGTATAAGTCCACAGAAATCAATTCCGGAATTAAAAAAATTCCTTGAACAGGGTGGCAACATTGTGACCATTGGATCTGCAACAAATCTTGCATATCATTTACAACTTCCTGTTTCAAATGCGTTGGTTGAAATAGAAAATGGAGTAGAAAAAAACTTATCAAGAGAAAAATATTATGTACCCGGAAGTATTTTAAATGTGAATATTGATAATAATGATCCGGCTGCCTGGGGAATGTACCGAAAAACGGATGTTTATTTTGATGCCAGCCCGGTCTTCAATATTACTTCAGGTGCTTTATCATCCGGATTAATTAAACCACTTGCATGGTTTGATGAATCAAAACCTCTTCGCAGTGGCTGGGCATGGGGACAAACTTATTTAAACAATAAGGTCACTGCCTTTGTTGCTAAATTAGGGGAAGGTAAATTATATGCTTACGGGCCGGAAATTACTTTCAGGGCACAGTCACATGGCACGTTTAAATTGTTGTTTAACCAATTATATAAAAACAAATAATCCTGAGTGGATATTTTGTTATTTTATAAAAACAACATCGGCCATGAAAAATTTATTCTTAATACCTGTCATATTTCTTAGCATGGATCTGTCAGCACAGAATAAATCATATTATTACCAGATACCTGATACTCCTTCTGCGTATACAGCAGCAAATATCGCAGCAAGATTAGTAGATGGACTGGGGTTTCGTTTTTTCTGGGCTACTGAAGGATTGTTGCAAAAAGACCTGGATTATCGTCCTTCAGATGGTGCCCGTACAGCATTTGAAACCATTGAACATATAAATGGACTTACAACCGTATTATTAAACGCTGTAAATAAAAAGTCTACAGGATCTGCAACTCCGGAAAAACTTGCTTTTGCTGAATTGAGAGAAAAAATTTTATTGAACATAAAAACTGCAAGCGAAATTCTTAAAAAGCCTGATGCAAACCTCGAAGATTTTGATATGATATTTGACAGGCCGGCAGGGAAACAGGAATATCCTTTTTGGAATCTTGTGAATGGACCAATTGCAGATGCCATCTGGCATGTGGGGCAAGTGGTTACATTTCGCAGGGCTTCCGGTAATCCTTTGCCAAACGGAGTGAATGTTCTAAAGGGAATTAAAACGGATTAATTAATCAGCCTGGGTTGGCCACCAGTCATTACCAAACGGATCATGAAATCCGCAGGTATAACCATAAGGTTGTTTCATGGGTTCCATTAATGAA
>CAZOOT010000095.1:7528-13542 GCA_964581455.1 uncultured Chitinophaga sp.
AATTCTTTAACCCCGTATGGCTGAATACAGAGATCCCAGTCAAATTCAATTCCTTTAGATTTAAATTCGTTATAAAGCGTTTCAACATCGTCCACCCAGAAATAAACATTGCTGGTTTTATCTACTATCTTCCAGTTAGGGATTATTTTTTCTGGCAGGCATTTACTGAACATCAGGTATTGGTTATCCCTGCGAATGATTCCAAAACTAATGGGTGTTCCATAAAAAGCGTCAATCTCAAATCCAAGTTTATCTTTATACCAATTGGCTGAATATTCAACATCTTTTACCAGCAAAATGGCTGAACTGTTTAATAGATTTGCTGCCATTCAGGAAAGGTATTATTTTTTGAGATATTTATATTTTCTAACAAATAGATTTTATAATCCAGCCAGGGTTTATTAATTAAAATTTCGTGAAATGAGGAAATACGAAAAATTAATCAGAGCTCTTTTGTGGAGCGGAGTCATTATTCTTATTTTCACTCTTTTTGTTTCAGCAATTATGAGAACATCAGCTCTGTTGGAAACAATGCGAACCGGGAATATGCCATTCTCCGGATCAATAGAATATGGTTATGCTAAAAATCCTTTTTTGACACTTTTGCATATTCTTCCGGGAATGATCTTTCTTGTATTGGGCGCATTACAGTTTGTAAAAAAGATCAGATTAAATTATATCAATTTCCATCGCTGGTCCGGAAGAATTTATTTGTCACTTGGCTTAGTCATTGGATTGTCTGCCATCGCTATGAGTTATACAATCCGGTTTGGCGGATACGTAGAAACAGCAGCAGTAACTGTTTTTGGTTCTTTTTTTCTTTTTAGTTTGGGAAAAGCATATTGCCACATCAGAAGAAAAGAATTTGCATCACATAGAGAATGGATGATAAGAGCTTATGCTATTGGATTAGCAGTTGCAACCATGAGACCCATTATTGGTTTGTTCTTTGCATTCAGTAATATCCCGTTTCATGAATTTTTTGGTTACATTTTCTGGATTGCTTTTATTCTCCACGCTTTTGTTGCAGAAAAATGGATCCGCTATACCCGATTGAAAGTTTAAGTAAATTTAATTTTGTATTCCAAAAGGATAACCATGGGACTATTGGAAGATATTGCCATCCAGATCGAACTCCATTCAGTTGAAGGGATCAGAAATTGTTTTTCCAAAGGAGTTGGCCCCAATGATCTGCTTAGAAACAAACCGCTTATTTATGAGCTGATCAGTGAATATACCCGTAGCCCAAGGTTTAAAAATTGTGTAAATACTTTTATTGAACATGGATTAATATTTCATGATCCGGTACTGCTTTCTGTTTTAGCTGATGATGCTGAATTACTGGAAAAGAAGATTATTGCTGATCCGGAAATCATTTCCAAAAAGTACAGTTTATCCTGTGCTTACACTCCATTATTCGAAGTGACACTTTTGCATATCTGTGCAGAGTTTAATCATGTATCCTGTGCCAAAGTTTTAACTAATCATGGAGCAGATATAAATGCTGCAGCCGGTTTTGATGAACATGGATTTGGCGGTCACAGTCCAATTTTTCATACAGTAAACCAAAATAGTAATCAATCCTCAGAAATGATGGAGTTTCTCCTGGCAGCGAAAGCTGATTTAAAAATTACTGTCCCTGGCCTGATCTGGGGAAAAGGGTATGAATGGGAGACCCTGATCCCTGCAGTGAATCCCATTAGCTATGCGCAGATGGGTTTATTGCCACAAATGCACCGGGACGAAAAAACCATTGCGAAAACAGTATCAGTATTGATGCAACATGCTTATTCAATTGATTATTTTCCTCCGAATATTCCCTGTGCATATTTAAACATGAAAAAAGGTTGATCAGATAAATTGGTTTTAAAATCTTATGTTCACTTAAGATGCTTTGACTGGATTAACCGGTTATAAATTTATTTAGCCCGTTACTCTTTATTAGCATTCATTTAAGAAGTGGATTTTTGTAAATTCGCCCCAACTTTAACCAACATGCAGGATTCTAATCATCAACTGGCCGCTATACTCTTTGCCGACATTGTTGGTTATACTGCCATGATGCAGAAAGATGAAGAGGATTCGGTACAAAAAGTTAACCGTTTCAGGGAATCAGTTGAGCTGATCGCATCTGAATTAAATGGAAAAATCATACAGTATTATGGTGATGGTGCTTTGCTTTTATTCCAGAGTTCAACTGACGCAGTTGAGTTTGCCAAACTGCTTCAGGAGGATCTGGCGGAAGAACCACTTATTCCTGTCCGGATTGGAATTCATATGGGGGATGTACTTCTCCACAGCGGCAATGTATTTGGCGATGTGGTGAATATCGCATCAAGAATTCAGGCTCTTGCACCATCAGGGGGTATTTATATTTCAGAAGTAGTTTATAGAAATATTGCGAATAAAAAAGACATGGAGTCTGAATTCGTAAGAGAAGAGAAGTTGAAAAATGTGAAAGAACTCATACGTGTTTATGAGGTTTATACCAGGAGCAGCCAGAATGTTAGCAAACCGGACAATTCTGCTGACGAAATATTAAACTCTCTTCATGACAAAAGCATTGCAGTGCTTCCTTTTGCAAATCTGAGCAGCGATCCGGAGCAGGAGTATTTCAGCGACGGATTAACGGAAGACATCATTACACAATTGTCCAAGATCAAAGCTTACAAAGTAATTTCCAGAACATCGGTGATGCAGTATAAAAAAACTCCAAAAACAATAAAAGATATTGGAAAGGAACTGGGAGTAAAATTGATTTTGGAAGGAAGTGTACAGCGATCAAATGATCAGGTAAGGATTACCGCTCAGTTAATAAATGCATTGAATGATGAGCATTTATGGGCCGATTCCTATGACCGGCCCGCAAAAGATATTTTCTCAATTCAAAGGGAAGTGGCACTTTCAATTGCTTCCATTTTAAACACCACTTTGTCTAAAACAGAAACACAACACCTGGATTATATTCCTACTGTCAATCTTACTGCTTATGATTTTTATCTCAGGGGAAAACTCCTTGTGGAGAAAAGAAACAAAGTTGACCTTTTGGAAGCAAGAAGTTATTTTCAACAGGCTGCTGAAGCCGATAAGTCTTTTGCAAATGCATATTCCGGAATGGCAGATACCTTCCTGCTCTCTTCATTCAGGGGATATGAGGATCCTGTTAAAATGCTATGGTTGGCAAAAAAAAATATTGATATTGCTTTAAGCCTGGACCCGTTTTCAGGTGAAACACAGGCCTCGTTGGGCTATTGGTATTTTCAGAATTTTGATTGGCATGCTGCTGAGATCACCTACAAAAGATCGCTTAAGCTGAACGCAAATCAGTCAAATATTTATTTATGGCTGGCTTTATTGCTGGAAGCCAAGGGAGAAAATGCTGAGGCGCTCAGCATTTATAACAAGGGAACTGAAAACAACCCCATGTGGGATTATCTTTTGCAGAATAAGATCAGGTTGCTGGCAAATATGAATAATAAAGAAGCGGCTTATGAATTACAAAAAACACTTATTGATAAAGCAGCTCATGACGGAGCTTTATTATCCAAGAGATATACAGATCTTTCATTATTGCAATGGTACTTTGATGACAAAAATGATGCAAAAAATTCAGCAAAGGCAGCTGGCAATAAAGGTCTGCTAAAATTTTATAAGGATGGAGATTACTCCCTCATGAAGAAAAAAGTGGATGAATCTTACCAGGAAATGAAAAAAAGAAGTGAATATATTTCTCAATTATGGATGGGATATGATTATGCTTATGCAGGTGACAGGGAAAAAGCCCTGGATTGTTTTGATAACGCGATAGCTTTAAAAGAAACGGCCATATCACTTTTGCTGATAAACGATTATGGATTTATAACTATTAAATACCTGAATATGGCCCTGATCACACGTAAGATCAGAAAATTGATTAATTTTTAAAAAAAACTAAATGATTTTTCGGGAATCTACCCTGGCTGATATTCCACAAATACAGATTGTAAGAAATGCCGTAAAAGAAAATAGACTATCAGATCCTTCTTTGGTGAGTGATAAAGACGTTGAAGAATTTATTTCAAAAAGGGGAAAAGGCTGGATTTGCACAGATAACAATATTGTTATTGGCTTTGCAATTGCTGATCTGGTGGATAATAATATCTGGGCATTATTTGTTCATCCGGATCATGAAGGCAGATCTGTTGGAAAAAAATTGCAGGAATTAATGCTGGATTGGTATTACAGCCAGGGAAAAGAAAATGTTTGGTTGAGCACCGGACCGGGTACAAGAGCAGAAAAGTTTTATCGGAAATCAGGCTGGAAAGAAACCGGATTTACAGCGAAAGGAGAAATAAAATTTGAAATGACTGCAACAGAATGGAAAGCAACAAAACAAAATAAATAATCGTTTAAAAATGCTTGAACTGAATTTTACACCTTTTCCTGATTTAAAAACTGAACGGCTTTTATTAAGGAGAATTAAAAAGGATGATGCCACTGAGATATTTTTTCTCAGATCAGATGAATCGGTTCTTAAGTTTATTGGTAAGGAACCGGCAAAGAATATTCAGGAGGCTGAAGAATTTATTGAAAAAATTGATGCCAATATTAATTCCAATCAAGCGATCATGTGGGGAATTGCTTTAAAAGAAGATACCCGGAAATTGATCGGAACAATTTGCTTCTGGAACATACAAACTGAACATTATCGTTCGGAAATTGGCTTTGTCCTTCATCCGGCGCATTGGAGAAAAGGCATCATGAAAGAAGCAATCAGCAAAATACTTGACTACGGGTTTACTGTTATGAAATTGCATAGCATTGAGGGTCGTATTCACCCGGAGAATATCGGATCAGCATCTGCATTGGAATCAACAGGATTTAAAAAAGAAGGATACCTGAAGGAAGATTTTTTCTTCCGTGACCAATACATGGATACAGTCATCTATTCCCGTTTAAAATAATTAATTGACTTAACTTTCAATATGAACAAGCGGAATTTCATTAAAAACATTTCACTAATGGGATTAACTCCAATACCGGCTTTCAGTCAGCTGGAGAAATTAATTGCCAAATATGAAAATATGATACCAGCTGAAATTGCTGAGGATGAAAATTTTTGGGAAGAAGTGAGAAGAGGATACATGATCAAACCAGATTATATCAATCTCGAAAACGGTTATTATTGTTTTCTTCCCGAAGAAACGCTTGAAAATTTTATCAGGCATGTTCGTGAAATAAATTTCCAGGCTTCTAATTATATGCGAACCAAAAGATTTGATGATAAAAAAATAATGGCAGCCAAACTGGCAAAACTTGCAGGCTGCTCAGAGGAAGAATTGATTATAACCAGGAACACAACTGAAAGCCTGGATATGATCATTGGCGGCACGCATTGGCAAAAAGGTGAAGAAGCAGTGATGGCAGAACAGGATTATGGCGCCATGCTGGATATGTTTAAACTGATTGCCAAAAGACATGGTGTAGTGAATAAAATTGTTTCAGTGCCCAATCATCCGGTATCAGATGAGGAGATCGTTAATATTTATGCAAGTGCCATTACTTCCAAAACAAAACTTTTAATGGTTTGCCATATGATTAATATCACTGGCCAGATTTTACCCATAAAAAAGATTTGTGATATGGCACATAGCAAGGGAGTAAAAGTATTGGTGGATGGAGCTCATGCTTTTGCACATATCCAATATAAGATTCCTGACCTGAATTGTGATTATTTTGGCACGAGCCTGCATAAATGGTTGGGGGCACCCATTGGTACGGGTTTTTTATATGTAAGGAAAGAAAAGATAAAAACAACCTGGCCCTTATTTGGTGCCGGCGAAAAAGAGGAAGACAATATCCGCAAATTTGAACATTTAGGAACCCGGCCCTTTTATATTGAGGAAGCCATTGATAAAGCGATCGACTTTCATGAAATGATCGGTGGCAAAAGAAAAGAAGAGCGCCTGCTGTATCTGAAGAATTATTGGATGACCAAAGTAAAAGATATTCCACGGGTAAAGCTGCACACTTCA
>CAZOOT010000096.1:0-1136 GCA_964581455.1 uncultured Chitinophaga sp.
ACAATACCATCTTTTGCCGGATCTGCACCTGGTAAAGTAGAATATCCCATTTCACCCTGCATATTACATATCCAGATATTCAAATAGTTTTTTGTATCCCAGGCATTGAGACCTGCAGTTGAAGTAAATTTCATTTTGTCATCTGAATCCCAATATTTCACCGGGGTATATTTTCTTACTATTCCCGATGTGCTTCTTCCTGAAGGATCTTGTTTGGCCAGGTAAAATTCAATTTCCATATCAGCTGCCAATGGTCCGAATGCTTGTGGAGTTTTAACAGTATCTGAATTTTTTCTTCTGAAATCCCGGTTTAGTGCATTGAGTTGCATGATGATTCTGTCCAAACCTATGTTCTCGTTTGCAGTATTATACAACACATGGAATACGACAGGTATCTTGATAATTTGTGTAATGGCTCCGGATCTTAGATTTGAATATTCTCTTGTGGCAGTTTGTTCGGTAAATGATTCTATCCCTGTTATCCTTTTTCTTATGGAAGGATCATGGCTGATTTCCCTTTCCATATATTCAAAAGAATAACATTTGGTCTGGGCTTGCAATAAATTAACAGATAGCACTAGTGTAAATAAAAAGAAAACTCCACGCATTTTTTCAAAGCAATTAAATACCGTAATAAAAAAAGGTATTTCAGGGTGTTTGGATTCTAAAAAAGATTAAATGCGGAAATACAATGGATGTGGATTGGGAATTTTCTAAGCTATTGCTTATGAGAAGGAATTAGGTTACGGTATGACTGAAAATCAAATATAAATGATTAACATATTACTTAAACAAATTATTTAAGATAATCTTTTGTGAATCGTACATTTACTATTCTATTACTCTTTATGAACAAATTTTCAATGAGTCGTGTAGTTAAATCCTTACAGGTTATAATTATTCTTTTATCAGGTTCTTTATTTCTTTCATGCAATGATGGTAATGAAGAAAAACCTGATTCTTCTGCAACAACTGTTCAGTTAGGTCCAAAAACATTAAGTCATTCCATCATTAATGCTTACCCACATGATACAGGATCATACACACAGGGACTTGCATTTTACAATAATGAATTGTATGAAGGCACCGGGCTTGAAGGCCGGTTTGGGGGCATCCACGAGGCGGCTGTCGGTGAC
>CAZOOT010000096.1:1146-13065 GCA_964581455.1 uncultured Chitinophaga sp.
AACCGGAAAGTCAATTAAGCAAATTGATTTGGCAAAAGATATTTTTGGAGAAGGTATCACCATACTCAGAGACACGATCTATCAGTTGACATGGAAGAATAAAGTAGTTTATGTTTACACTTTAAAAGATTTTAAAAAAGTAAAAGAATTTTCCATCAATACAGATGGATGGGGCATAACAAATGATGGTTCGAGGTTAATTGTGAGTATCGGAAACGGAGAACTTTATTTTTATGATCCTTCTACATTTAAATTGCTGAGTAAGTCCAGTATTGTGGAAGGACAAAACCTGACTTTTAATCTGAATGAACTGGAATACATCGATGGTTATATTTATGCAAACCAATATTACTACCCCTATATCTTAAAAATTGATCCGGTAGCTGGTAAAGTTGTAGCTAAATATGATCTTACTGATTTGTGGAACAGAGTTAAATTGTTGTTTCCTGAAGCAGAAGTTCCAAATGGGATAGCATATAATGAAACCACAAAAAAATTATACGTAACAGGCAAACTCTGGCCTGAACTTTATGAGATACAGCTGGGCCAATAACTTAATGTTTAACTTTCATTATATAAATCACCGAGCTGCAATGAGAATGATCTTTCATCGCTTTTAGATTCGATCTGAAAGCTGTCCAGATAGCACCGATCCAGTTTGTATTTCCATGCTTGTATTTGCTGCTGAGTAAACTCACATAAAAACTATCAAACCACATGGGCCTCATTTCAACTATTTTAAAACCCTCCATATCCATTAACCTTTTCATTGCATCGGGTGAAAAATGATACAGATGCCGGGGAACATCATAAGCTGCCCAATATTCTTTATAAATTTCTGCATCCAGGCTTCTGTAATTCGGAACAGCTACAAGCAAAACACCGTTTTCTTTCAGCAATGATTTAAAATGCGCAACATATTTCTTCAGATCATGTACATGCTCCAACACATGCCACAAAGTGATGACATCATAATTTTTTGCAGGTAATTGATAGTATTTTTCTATAGGGGACAGGCTGACATTATTTATTTCCAGCGCAATTTTTCTTGCTCCTGTATCCGGCTCAAGCCCGGTTACTTCCCAGTTTGAGTTTTTCATTTCAGCAACAAAATAGCCAGTACCACTGCCTATGTCTAAAAGGGTTCCTTTTTTTATACCACTAACTCTTTCAATTAGGTTTTTCTTTTGCCGGTTAGCAATGTTTCTGATAAAACGATAAGTCCTGTTTACCAAACCTTTTACTATATCAGTATGTGAAATATAATTTTCCGACTTATAGTATTTGCCAATTAAAGAATGATCCGGCACATTCTGGGTAAATCTCAGTTGACAACTGGCACAATGATAGATTTCAAAAACTTCCTGGCTTACAGAATTGTCTTTTACTGAAAACGTTTTTGAAATACCGGCTGCTTCGCAAACCGGGCAGTTTGTGTAGGTGATCACATTGCCCATAGATGGGCAAAGTAAAATGAAAAAGAGGAAATAAAAGGTTAATAAAACTTTTACCTGGTTTGAATGATATTCTGATTACCAACAGAAGAAGGCAAAAGCCCTTTTTCCGATAAATAAATTCCTGCGATCATAAAAGACACTACTATTGCTACTAAAGCTATGATCCAGCCATAATCATATTTTACCGGAGTTTCTGAAAGATACTCCTCCATTTCTACTACAGTTCTTTCGCTTTCTCCTACCAGTATTTTATGCTCAGCTTTTTCTCTGCTCACTTTTTCTGCCGGTACGGGAATTTCGCTATCCAACTCCAACACATTTGATTCAAGAATGATATCCCCTTTATCATCTCTTAAAAATTTTCCCACATATTTCCATGTCGCTTCTCCTGTTTCGGAAATCTGGTTTTTAAGATCAAAAGAAAAATCATTGACAAGTTTGATCGCTTCCCAATCCGTTATTTGTTTAGCTTTTGCCAACCACTCAAATAATTTTCTTGAAGGACTTTGATTGCTGTGGTTTATACTGAAATTATAAGACGGTGCAGTAAGCCACTTATTGCCAAAATCATAAACCGAGGATTTCTTTTCTAACATTATAGTTCCAATGCCGGGCAAACTAAGATGTTTGTTTAATATCAGGAACTGGTATAAAGTAGTGTGCACTATTGAGTTTTTTGATCGAATGCGAAGATAATGCCCCCGAGGAAATTAAAACCATAAGACCGGTATTGATTCCAGCGCTGATATTCTTTATTTAAAACATTATTGAATTGTGTCCATAAATTCAGATTTTTTGTGATCCTGAATTCAACTCCTGCATTCAGATCAATAGATCCTTTTAATTGTGCAGACCCGCCAGTTGGCGTCATATACTTTGGTCCCTGCCACACAAAAAGATCAGATTTGATCCAAAGATCTTTCATCACCTGTACTCTCACAGCTGATTTCAATTCCATGGGCACCAATCCATACGCTTTGTCGTAAGTTTTCAGGGCAGTGAATTTATATAAATTAAGACCAGCCAATATTGAAAATTTTTCGTGAACAGTATAGCCAAACTCACTGCTATAATTAAGAGCTTTCATTTGAGTTTCATAAACCACACCAAAAGTTTTTCCATCCGTTCCATATCCTGGTTGAATAAACAATGGTTGATTTTTATATTTATGAAAACCAAGTTTGGTATTATAAGTAAAATGATCCCCGATCGAACCTTTGAATCCAGCATATCTCTCTTCCACCCATGTGTTTTTCAATGCAGAAGGCTGCATGATAAACGGATTGATGCCTGCAAGGGTTTGATATGAAGTTTTTCTGATATAACCTGACCAACCTGCCTGGAATATAAATCGTTTGTCTTCGGTGCTGAATTCACCCGTTACATTTGGAAACAGTTTAAAGTTTTTATTATCCCATGATGGACGGATTCCTAAATGAGCAATTACCCTGGATGTTTTTACTTCCAGGGAAGGTGAGAGATAATAAAATGTATTATCAACAGAGGGACTGTTATCTGGTTTGTATTTTGTCAGATCAAATGTGGCGGTAAGGTTTACGGCAAAATTTTTACCCACCGTTTTTTGCATGGGCACATTCAGATAGGTATTACTTTCATTGTTCCCTCTTTCATCATTGAAAACATTTATGAGTATTTCGGGAGCATAAGATATCCCAAACTCTGTTTTTTCAATATTATGCACGCCGATTCCCCCGGTCCAAGTTTGAAACTGTTGAAGCAAAGTGTCTTTTGGAAAAACAAGTGTGGAAGGCTGGAACCCGAATTTATAATAACGTTCCTGTTTCATCCCCAACCTGGCATTCCATTCCAGGTTCTTCGTTGTTTTTAAAAAACCTTTCAGATCCACTTTCGTGTTTCTAAAATCCTGATAATCTATTTTACCTTCAGAAGAAACGTGTTGCGCATAAATATTAATCCCGGCAGTTTCACCATCTCCAAAAGAAAATCCTGCCTGTACAAAAGGTGTTTTCAAACTTCCGAAACCTGCTTTGATATAACTGCTCACATCCCATGCTCCGCCCGAATCTATGTCAAGTGCCAATGGTCGCAAACTGCCCGGTTGATAGGCAAATAGCAAGTTCTGGTTGGGAATATCATAAGTTAGTCTTGGCTTTGTGGTATCATTTGCAGCCGGAGATGCATTGAAATTTATTTTTGCAGATTCTTTAATGACAGGTTTGAATGCTGAAGTAATATCTACCACCTTGCCTTTCTTTAATGTATCCTCTTGTGCAAATGAAATTGAAAAGGATAAAATTCCAAATCCTGATAAAAATATTGCCTTTATATAAGTTGCTCTCATAGTTATTATGAATTCTTAAGTTGTTTTTTTAATTAGCTCCGATCTTACTTCCTTTTCTTTCTTCTTCAAGAACGATATTCAGTTTTGTTTGTGCTTCGTTTTTAAACTCCGGCACAATGCTGTTCTCTACAATACTCTGGAAAGTAGCTTTTGCATTGAAATAATCCTTCTGGGCAAAATAAACATCGCCCAATAAAAGATAGGCCTTGGTTACCCAATAGTCATAAGATCCCGATTTACTGATCACTTCAAATGCTGCTTTTTCTGCATCAGAAAGTTTATTCACCGTAAACCAGCTTTTTGCAATTTCATATCTTGCTTCTGCTGCCAATGCTCCTTTATTAAGCAAGACCACAGATTTAAAATTGGCTATGGCAAGATCATGTTGACCATTTACCTGGTAAGCTTTTGCAATAGCCATATTGGCAAGTGCTTTATCATCGGAACTGCTTCCTGTCATTGTTACCAGTTCTTTGGCGTTTTCCAAAGCTTCATTCCATTTTTCCTGCTGATACTGGCTCCGCAATAATCCACGGTAGGCTTCTAATTTATTTTCCTGGCTAAAAGCCAATTGTTTTAACTGGCTATAATAAGCTTCTGCCCTGCTGTAGTTTTTTTGCTCAAAGAAATAGATCCTTGCGGCTTGCAACACTGATTTCTCTGCATATTTATTCGGAGCTCTTTCGGCTACTTTTTCAAATCCACTTAATGCATTATTCCAGTCTTTTCTGTCATAATAAATCTCTCCACGATAATAATTTGCATCTAAAGAATAGCTTCCGGACGGGAAACGCTGTATATAATTATTAAATGAATTAAGCGCTGCATTCACATCTCCCTTTTCATATTGTGCAAGGGCTACTGACCATGAAAGCTGATCTTCCGTACTTATATCCAATGGTCTTCCTAATTGTCGCATATAATTGGCATATTCATCAGGTTTGCTTTCGTCCAGGTAAATGCTTTTGATATTGGCCAGAGCATCTTCTGCTTCCGGACTGTTGGGGAATTGAGCAACCACGATTTTAAATTGGGCAATCGCATCCTTGTTATTATTCATATTATAGTGTACAATGCCCAGGTTAAGGTTTGCAAGTGGCTTCAGATTATTGTTGGAAGAAAGTTTCAACACATTATTCAGGTAAGGAATTGCTTCCCGGAATCTTTCGTCCGCTAAAAGTGTATTCGCAATTTCCATGTTTGCATCGCCAATCAAACCTGAAGTTGGAAACTTTCTGACCATCGTATTCATCAGGTTGATCTTTTCAGTGGAACTCCTGATACCTGCAATCATTGCATTTTGAAAAGTTGCATAATCTTCAGCAGGCCAGGAAAATTTGATCACATTATCATAAATGGATTTTGCCCTGCTATAATCCCTGTTCATATAATAGCAATCGGCACTTCTTACATAAGCATCCTGTGAAAGAGCATCTGAATTCAATGCCGGGCTTTTGGCTACCTGTTCAAAAAACTTTAGCGCCGCAGGATAATTTTCCTTGCGTAAATAACAATAGCCGAGGTTATATTTTACAGAAGTAGCATTTGCTTCGCCGGCAGCAGGTGCACCTGCATCCAGGTAAGCATTATAATATTTAATAGCATTATCAAGCTTATTGGTCCGGTAAGCTATTTCACCTTTCCAGAAATTCACCAATGATAAAACAGAAGCATTGTTAGGATCTTTCAGGGCTTTATCCAGTAACAGATCAGCTTCCTGCAACCTGCCATCATTGATCAGCTCCGTGGCACGGCCAAATAAGATACGGGGATATAATTTTTTTGAATTGGCAGAGGGAACTGAAAGGCTTTCGAGCAATACAAGAGCATCTTTATAATTATTTGTATTTGCCAAAACAGATACCAACAGATCTTTTGCTTCAGTATTATATGCTGAACCCGGATAATCTGCCAGGAAAGAGCTCAGGCTGTTTAAAGCCTCGTCCTGGTAGCCCAGTTCATAGGAAAGTTTTGCATACTGGTATTTTGATATCTCTTTTTGTGATTTGTTGCTGCTGTTGGAAGCACAAAAAAGAAATGCATTTCTTGCATTGGTCTTCTCTCCCACTTTTAAATAAGAATCTCCAAGCAGGTACATGGAATGCTGACTCAAAGAATCTTCCTTTCCTCCCAGTTGTTTAAACCCATCTATTGCTTTCCTGTACTGGCTGGTCATATAATGGCTATAAGCAAGTTCATATAGGTTTTCCCTGGATACCTTTTCTGTCCGCCTTACATATTCTTCCAGGTAGGGCAATGCTTTGTCATATTCTTTTCTTTCAAAATAGCCATGTCCCAGCATCAGTTTCATTTCAAGATCATAAAACTGTGCATTTCCTCCTTTCAACTTATTTTCTGCGTAACGCAAAGCTTCGTCTTTGCGGCCCTGTATATAATGTATTTGTGCAATGTAAAAAGGCACTACCGATGCGTAGGATTTTTCATTCTCTACAATTCTCAAACTTTCCAATGCTTCGCTGTAGTTTCGGTCACGAAAAGCAAGAAATCCATAATAATAATTTGCCTCAAGGTAATTGGGGTCGTCTTTCAATTGACGGATAGAATTGAATAGCGGTTTGGCCTGTGCAAATTTTTGCAACGTGAAATAAGAATAACCCTGGTGAAATTTCATATCTGCTATTTCCCTGTTACTCAGGTTGGCAATATTTGCTGCTTCATACCTTTCTGCGGCATCAGCAAATTTTTGATGTCGGAAATAATATTCGCCCAGGTGAAAACTCATTTGCTGAACACGGGTATTGTTCTTTTCAAGGTCAATGAACTCCACAGCTTTTTCTATAGCCTGTCCTTCATTTTGCTTCAATGCACAGACGGTGGTATAATAATTAATTTCCTGGGAAACCAGGGCATCATTAATAAAATTTGTTTCCATCAATGCTTGCTGAAGTTCTTTCAATAAAGGATAAGCCAGGCTGTATTGTTCTTTCTGAAAATATTCTTTTGCCTCATTGAATTTTTCATGCGGATCAGTGTAAATTCTGGTTTGCTGGGCAGAAACAGTTGAAATAAAAAAGAGAGTGGCAAGAAAAACGGTGCTTTGATTCTTCATAAAATTTGTCCTTTGTCCGATGTGTGGTTTAACGTTGTAAATATTCAATTTATTTTTACCTATGCCAAACATCATTCCAAACAACTGTGGATAAGTGGGCTTATTGAAAAGCTTTAACAATTTATTGGTGAAATCATGGTTCAAAACTTATTCGGTAACATTGCAAAAATTAATCATCATGAAAAAAATATTCAGTACAAGGTATTCCGACTTTTCATTTAACCTCGGAATGTTTTTGCTTCGAACCGGGTTTGGTTTTTTACTTTTTTTTAACCACGGTTTAGGTAAGCTCAACAGGTTTGAAGCCAGAAAAGATACTTTCTCTGACCCGTTGAATATCGGAAGCACCAACAGCATGCTTTTAACAATTTTTGCTGAAGTATTCTGCGCCTTGCTACTTGTCATGGGTTTATTATCCAGGCTGGCTTCATTTGTATTGGTCTGTTTCTTTATTATCGTCATTTTTATTGTACATAAAAACGATCCTTTAAAAGATATGGAAATGGCTATCCTGTTCCTCCTTGTATTTATTACTACATTACTTTGCGGACCGGGTAAGTGGAGTATTAATAAATTAATAGGGAAATAATCATGTTTATATCAGAAACCAATGTAAGGGTTCGTTATGCTGAAACAGACCAGATGCATGTGGTTTACCACAGCAATTTTTTTCTCTATTTTGAAGTTGCAAGAACAGAGTCGATACGGCAACTGGGTTTTACCTATGCCGATATGGAGA
Organism: uncultured Chitinophaga sp.; assembly: GCA_964581455.1. Lineage (GTDB taxonomy): Bacteria > Bacteroidota > Bacteroidia > Chitinophagales > Chitinophagaceae > VBAS01. The sequence goes on from CAZOOT010000096.1 coordinate 8,736, forward strand.
AAATGGGAATTATCATGCCGGTGGTAGATATACATGCAAAGTTTTTAAGACCGGCTTTGTATGATGATCTGCTGACAATAAAAACTTTTTTAAAGGAATTAACGGTAAATCACAAGATCACTTTTCACCACGAAGTATTTAATGAAAAGCAAAAATTACTTTGTGTCGGCCATATCAGTTTATACTTTCTGGAAAAAGAAACAAATGAAAGAACCAGTATGCCGGAAGCACTTAGAAAAAAACTGGAAACCTATTTTCAATAATTCAATCCAATGACAGATCTCAATTCGCTTTCAAAAGAAATAAACGGGGACTTACCGAAACCTGAATTGGAAGATCCGAAAGCCAAAATGAATGTTTGGTTGAAATCTTTGAGCAGCCTTGTCCTTTATTTTGTGATCGGTTATTTTTTCTTCAATAAAAACTGGACACTTGTATTTATCCTTACCGGTGTAGTCATCTTTCATGAACTGGGTCATTTTTTTGCTATGAAAATCTACAACTACAAGGATTTGGGTATTTTTTTCATTCCGTTAATGGGGGCTTATGTATCCGGAACAAAACAGGAAATATCCCAGCGCCAATCAGCCGTTATTCTAATGGCAGGCCCGGTACCAGGAATTTTAGTTGGAATTATCTTTCACTTCCTTGCCTTGAATTATGATATTTATTTATTAGAGATGACTGCATGGATACTAATCTTCTTAAACGTGTTGAACCTGTTACCGGTTTATCCACTCGATGGCGGGCAACTCTTACACCGGCTTTTCCTTGATAATTTTAATATTATCGGAAAGATATTTGTTGTTTTATCAGCTGCAGTCCTGGCTTATTTTGCAATAAAAATAAATTTTTATCCTTTACTTATATTTCCGGCTTTTATGATCATGCGGATGATCACGGAAATAAAACATGAACGACTCACGGCAAAAATTGAAGCAGAAGGAATAGATCTGATGAAATCCTATGAAGAGATCAGCCCTGAAGAATACTGGAAAATCAGAAACTTGCTTATCAAATATCATCCGCAACTGAAAGATGTTGCCACTTCGCCACCATATGAAATTTCCCCGAAAGAAGAAATGGTGATAACTGCGATTCAAAATCTTTTACAAAGATCGATAGTACAGGATCTATCGCTTACAGGTAAAATTTTGATCCTGATTATCTGGATTGGATGTTTTTTAGCTCCAATGTTGCTGCGTATGCCGGTTCGGTTTTTTTAAGCTCTGTTGTGATCTGCCTTCCAGTTCTTAATGGCTTTTTTAATTTCTTTCTGTGGCATGTTTTCTTCAACCGCTTTTTTTGCCAGCTCAGGAAATTCGGCATCTGATGCAAATCGAAGTCCAATGATCTGTGACATTCTTAAGCGGCTGTCCAGGGGCTTGCCGGTCAAAATATAATGTCTGAAATTCTCTTCTGCCCTGATGGCCCTGTCCTGTGCTCTTAAGGCAAAAACACGGGCATACCATGACAAGCTAAGTAAAACAAGTGATATGCAAAGTATCAATGCAGCAGAATAATGTGTATGTACATCAGCAAGTATAAAATTTACAATGCTTCCCCCTAATATAGCAAAGACAAGTAACCCGGTTACATAATGATACAGGGGTACCATTCTTGCATGATTTTTAAAATTTTGTTCTCCCATAAATTATTGTTTGAAATTTGAAACCTCAAGATAGGATGTTTGAAAATATATTTGATTTCTATTTCAGATTATCCAGTACCCGATACATTTTATTTACAAGAGAAGAAGGTGAACCATTGTAGTTGTTTACAAGAAAGGAAAAAATATATTCTTTGCCATTTTTTGCCTTGTGATATCCTGTAAATCCTTTTGCGCCCCGGATAGTCCCGCTTTTCATCATCATACCATTATATTCAGGAAGTGAATTAAAAAACCCGGGAAACCATTCTCTGGTCCTGGCATATTTCAGTATCTCAACCTGGGCATGGGTAGTAACCCGGTTCATGGGGGATAAACCTGACCCATCTAAAATTTTAAGTTCATTCAGATCGAGGTTCATTTCTTTCCAGAAGTTCTGTACAACCTCCAACCCTGATTCAGTGGATCCAATTCCTTTATTCTGGTAACCCATTGTTTTGATCAATGCCTCGCCGTAAAGGTTTACACTTTTTTTATTGAACCAATAAATGATAGAATCTAGAACAGGAGAAGTGTAAGTATAGATTAAATTGTATGGAGATTTCTGTCCCGGAATTCCATTTATAATTTCAAGCTTGCAGTCAGTTCCATCAATTTGTTTTTCCTTCTGCAACCCTGCTTTTATCAGATTCAAAAAAACTTTTCCTGGCTCACTCACACTTGCCGAAATAGAAAAACTGCTTTCATTCACCGGGATGGTACCCCTGATCATAGAATTGCCTGTTCCGTCATTTGGAAAATATACATAAGCATTATCTCCACTGCCCCTGGCAGCAGAACTTAATTTAGAAACAAGTTTTTCTTTCAATGGCAAAGCTTCTTCAGGGATCAAAGAAACAATCCGGACAGGATCGCCTATTGATCTGCCGGACTGAAGAAGTATATCCAGTTGATTTTCTCTGTAATTGAATTTTTGTGCTCCGGCACCATAATAATTTCCGATATCCTGCCATATCCAACCATCAGGAATTGCTTCAGTATCCCAACCCGAATTATCGATCTGAATATTCCTGACCTGTGTAATCCCGTTTTTATTTAATGCATAAAAAAGATTCTTCAATATAGAATCACCGGAAGCAGATTTCCAGCGCCAGCTCCCGAAACCTGGATCACCAGACGGCTGAATATAAAGCCGGGAATTGTCTTTATCACTAATCCTGAATTCTGTTTTATAACTGAAATCTTTTCCCAGTAATTCATAAGCTGAAACACTGGTAATTACTTTTTGTGTAGAAGCCGGTGCCAGACCTATCCTTGCATTCTTTTCAAAAATCACCTGTCCTGTTTGCGCATCAACAATGTAAAGTGAACTTATTGCATTTTTGAGTTGTATGTCATTTTCAAACACTGAAAATGCTTTCTGCAATTTTTGAGTAACTGTTTGAGATTTTAATGTAACACTCAAGAATAAAAGGCAAAAAATGTAAAAAGTCTTCTTCATGGAGCATTGAATATTTAGCATCGCCAAATTTAACCAACTCTTACCTTTGTCATCCATGAAAAATGTTAATGCAAGTATTATCACCATCGGCGATGAATTATTGATTGGCCAAACCATTGATACAAACAGTGCCTGGATGGCCGTGGAGCTGAACAAGATCGGCGTTTGGGTTAAGAGAAGAGTTGCAGTGGGAGATGTTTGGGAGGATATCTGGAATGCACTGGATGCAGAAAGTAAAGTATCTGATATTATTTTTATTACCGGGGGATTAGGTCCGACGGCTGATGATATTACCAAACCCCTGCTCTGTAAATACTTCGGTGGAAAACTGATCACCAATGAAAAAGTGCTGCAACATGTAAAAGATATTTTTACAATTTTAAAAAGACCATTACTGGATCGCAATCTAAAACAGGCAGAAGTACCTGATGTTTGCACTGTGCTTTTTAATAAAAGAGGTACAGCACCGGGAATGTTATTCAGAAAAGAAGACAAACTTTTCATTTCATTACCCGGCGTACCCAATGAAATGAAAGGATTAATGAAAAACGAAGTTATCCCGGTTTTACAAAAAGAATTGGGACTTCCCTCAATTGTACATAAAACATTACTAACTGCCGGTATGGGTGAAAGTTTTATTGCAGAAAGGATCATGGATTTTGAAAACTCACTTCCCCTGCATATCAAACTTGCCTATATGCCAGCATATGGAATGCTCCGGTTAAGATTAACTTCAACAGGTAATGAAAAAAGCAAAATAGAGGAAGAAATGATTCCTTATTTTGAAAAACTGAAAGCATTGGTAAGCGATGTACTTGTTACAGATACTGATGAAGGATTAGAGATTGTAGTTGGTAAAATACTGAAAGCTTCAGGCAAAACGATGGCAACTGCTGAAAGTTGCACAGGCGGATATATTGCCCACCTTATCACATCCGTGCCTGGTTCCTCTGCTTATTATAATGGATCTGTGGTGAGTTATTCATATGAATCAAAAGAAAATGTATTGGGTGTTTCAAACAATACACTTAATACGGTTGGGGCGGTAAGCAGCGATACAGTAACCCAGATGGTGAAAGGGGTGCTTAAAAAGTTAAATGCGGATTTTGCAGTTGCCTGTTCCGGCATCATGGGGCCAGATGGAGGAACAGATGATAAACCGGTGGGTACAGTTTGGATAGCTGCCGGCAATACAGTAAAAGTGGTAACTCAAAAATTAT
>CAZOOT010000097.1:0-12596 GCA_964581455.1 uncultured Chitinophaga sp.
TTGGCAGTAAGACGCTTTACATGAAAGTACTGATGGCTGATTATGACGAAAAATATGCAATCATTGAAATGATCGGTGAATGGAATGATGCTATTGAAAATGACATCATGACGCTGAAACGTGAAGTGATTGATTTGTTTGAAGTCAACGGAATTTCAAAATTTATTCTTGTTGCGGAAAATGTTTTGAATTTTCATAGTGGTGACAGGGACTATTATGAAGAGTGGTTTGAAGAAATTTCGGATTCTCATGGGTGGATCGTAATTCTGAATATGCCCGAGTCTACACAATATGATTTCAAAAAATCAAAACTTGACCGTTATATTGAATTGCTGGAACTGGAAAACTGGCGTTCCTATAAACCCTTTCACTTATTTAAAAAAATAGACGGAGAGGAACAGGCAAGGCTTACGGGTTAACCATTCTAACTCCCGAATTATTGATTGTCTCTTTAATTTTTACTGGTTAAACAACACTTGGTTAGCTGTCTGAAAGAAAAATATTTTTTCAGGTTTATTTGCTCTTCTGATGTTATTTTTGCTGCAAAGCTGCCTGTTTAAGTCAAGCAGCTTAAGCGTTACTTTCTAAACAATCTCCATATATGAATTGGTCTCAGTTATTCACTTCTTCGATCGGTAAAAAAATTGTGATGGGTATTACGGGTTTGTTTCTGATTTCATTTCTCGTAGTGCATATGGGTGTAAACGCCTGCATTTTTAAAGATGTGATCGATACAAGTGATAACGGAGATATGTTTAACCGGGCTGCAGACTTTATGGGTAAAACTGTACTCATCCGGATAATGGAAGTAGTTCTTTTTGTTGGATTTTTTGTGCATATCATACAGGGGTTGGTACTTGAATTTGAAAATCGCAGCAAACGTAAAGTAGGGTATAAAGTGCAAATGGGTAACCGTGGCAGTAAATGGTACAGCCGTTCCATGGGATTGCTGGGCACCATTCTTTTATTATTTCTTATTCTGCATTGGTGGCATTTCTGGATTCCATCAAGGTTTACGCATGCAGGTCTTGAAACTCCGATATTACTTAGTAACGGCAGAGTAGCACATGATATGTTCAGCCTGATGAAAGTAACTTTTAGTGAGTGGTGGGTAGTGATTGTTTATGTGTTGGCATGTATTTCACTTGCATGGCACCTTGTTCATGGTTTTCAAAGTGCATTTCGCACTATCGGTTTACATAATAGCAAATATTTAAAAATGCTAAATGCATTTGGGATTTGGTATTCTATACTCGTCCCCTTGATATTTGCTTTGATGCCGGTTAGTTTTAAGATGGGGTGGATAGGGTAATTATAAATTAATAATTTAAAATAGTAAAAATGATAAATAAGAATAATAATCATGATTGACGCAAAGATTCCACATGGAGTTCCATTAGATCAAAAATGGACACACTACAAGGGACATTGCAACCTGGTGAATCCGGCTAATAAACGTAAGCTGGAAGTAATTGTGATTGGAACTGGTCTTGCTGGTGCATCAGCCGCTGCATCATTGGCTGAGTTGGGCTACCAGGTAAAAGCATTTTGTTTCCAGGATTCTCCAAGGAGGGCTCACTCAATTGCTGCACAGGGAGGAATCAATGCTGCAAAAAATTATCAGAATGACGGCGATAGTGTTTATCGTTTATTTTATGATACGATCAAAGGTGGTGATTATCGTTCAAGAGAAGCCAATGTACACAGGCTGGCAGAAGTGAGTGCAAATATTATTGATCAGTGCGTAGCACAGGGTGTCCCTTTTGCAAGAGAGTATGGAGGTTTATTAAGTAACCGCTCTTTTGGCGGCACACAGGTACAAAGAACTTTTTATGCTGCAGGACAAACAGGACAGCAATTATTAATTGGAGCATATCAGGCTTTGGAAAGACAGGTAGCATTGGGTAATGTAACAATGTATAGCCGGCATGAAATGCTGGATATCGTGATGATTGATGAAAAAGCAAGAGGGATCATTTGCCGTAATCTTATCAGTGGAAAACTGGAAAGACATTTCGGCCATGCAGTTTTACTTTGTTCCGGCGGATATGGAAACGTTTTTTATCTTTCTACAAATGCCATGGGTAGTAATGTAACAGCGGCATGGAAAGCGCATAAGAAGGGTGCTTATTTTAGTAATCCTTGTTTTACTCAAATTCATCCAACCTGTATTCCTGTTAGTGGCGATCATCAGAGTAAATTGACACTGATGAGTGAATCGCTGAGAAATGATGGCAGGATCTGGGTACCGAAACAAAAAGGTGATATCAGGAAGTCAATTGATATTCCGGAAAATGAAAGAGATTATTATTTGGAAAGAAGATACCCCGCATTTGGAAACCTGGTGCCAAGAGATGTTGCATCCAGAGCTGCCAAAGAAAGATGTGATGCCGGCCATGGAGTGGGAACATCGAAACAGGCTGTGTTTCTTGATTTTGCTGACGCAATCAAGCGTTATGGAAAAATAGAAGCAGGTAAACAGGGGATAGAAAATATTGAGGAATCAGAGATCATAAAACTGGGAAAAGAAGTAGTGAAAGAGAAATACGGAAATCTTTTTGATATGTACGAAAAAATAACTGGTGAAAATCCCTATGAAGTACCGATGAGAATTTACCCGGCTGTACATTATACCATGGGTGGTCTTTGGGTGGATTATGAACTGATGACAAATGTTTCAGGCTTATATGCTTTGGGAGAAGCAAATTTTTCAGATCATGGTGCAAATCGTTTAGGCGCTTCTGCATTGATGCAGGGATTGGCGGATGGTTATTTTGTAATTCCATATACAATGGGTACCTATCTCTCCAATGAGATCAGGACTAATCCTATTCCGACAGATCATCCTGCATTTGAAGAAGCAGAGAAGGTAGTGAATGACAGAATTGAAAAACTGATGAGCATTAAAGGAAATCAAACTGTAGAAAGTTTTCATAAGCGATTAGGAAAAATCATGTGGGATAAATGCGGCATGGCCAGGAATGCGGAAGGGTTGAAAACAGCCATTACTGAAATTCAGCAATTGAAAAAAGAATTCTGGTCAAATGTGAGAATACCAGGGGAAATATATGAAATGAATCCGGAACTGGACAAAGCAGGAAGAGTAGCGGATTTTATTGAATTAGGGGAATTGATGTGCATTGATGCTTTACATCGTGAAGAAAGTTGTGGTGGTCATTTCCGGGAAGAATCGCAAACTCCGGAAGGGGAAGCACTGAGGGATGATGATCGTTTTATGTATGTAGCCAACTGGCAACTGAAAGGAGAACATGAATGGGAGTTACATAAAGAAGAATTGAATTATGAAGTGGTGAAGCCAAGCCAGAGAAGTTATAAGTAATTAGGCAATTTGATAATGCAACAATTCGACAATGCAGAATCAAACTGAAAATATTATTCTGAAGAAGACTATTAAGTTTTCATTAATGGTGATAGAATATGTTGAGTTGTTGGAAAGTCAGAAAAAATATATAATAGCCAGGCAATTACTTAGGTCCGCTACTTCAATTGGAGCAAATGTACATGAAGCACAAAATGCGGAGAGTAAGGCTGATTTTATTCATAAATTTAAAATTGCCGCTAAAGAGGTTGAAGAAACAAAATATTGGCTTGTATTATGCAATGAATCGAAAAACTATCCCGATTGCAAAATATTAATTGAAAGTTTACATGAAATTGATAAGATCATTACAAAAATAATTTCGACAACTAAGAGTAAATAATTGCCAAATTGACGAATTGAAGAATTGACAAATTGTATACTATGGAACACAAGAATATCAATCTGAAATTAAAAGTCTGGAAACAGAAAAACAGCAACACAGCAGGAAGCTTTGAAACTTATGAGGCAAAAAATATTTCTACTGAAATGTCTTTCCTGGAAATGTTTGATGTGTTGAATGAACAATTAATTGAAGAAGGAAAAGAACCAATTGCCTTTGATCATGATTGCCGGGAAGGTATCTGTGGTGCCTGTTCAATGTATATTAATGGCAGGCCACATGGTCCCTGGCATGCAACTACTACCTGTCAGCTTCATATGCGGGCTTTTAATGATGGAGATACTGTGGTGGTAGAACCCTGGAGAGCCAATGCTTTTCCGGTAATAAAGGATCTGGTAGTTGATAGAACAGCATTTGACCGGATCATTCAGGCCGGAGGCTTTATTTCCGTTAATACCGGTAATGCTGTAGATGCCAATTCTTTACCTGTAGAAAAAGACAAGGCAGATTTGTCTTTTGCCGCAGCATCCTGTATCGGATGCGGTGCTTGTGTGGCAGCATGTAAAAATTCATCTGCAATGTTATTTGTGTCAGCTAAAGTCACTCATCTGACTTTGTTACCACAGGGTTCGCCGGAAAGAAGTACAAGAGCATTGAATATGGTTGCTCAAATGGATAAGGAAGGATTTGGATCTTGCACTAATACTGGTGCCTGTGAAGCAGTTTGTCCAAAGGAGATTTCCATCGAGAACATTGCAAGGTTAAATAAGGAATATTTGCTGGCAGGACTTATATCAGACAAATAATAGTTTTTAATACGATATCAGCCCTTTTAATAAGGGCTTTTTTGATTTCGGCATCTGTTCGTACATTCAGTTCTCTAAATTGTCAATATGAAACAAAACCTATTGTTACCTATCGCAACTTTATTTATTTTATCATGTACAAATACTTCAACTGTGAATAAAGAACCTTATATATGGCCAGAGGGAGTAGCTACTCCCGTTGCAGAAAAAAAACCTTTTAAATTGGAAGCACATGGAGATACCCGGATAGATGATTATTACTGGATGAATGACTTTTTTAAAAAAGGCCCGGATAGCGCAAGGGTGGTAGAGCATTTGAAAGCAGAGAATGCATATGTAGAAACTATGATGGCTGGTACAAAAAAGTTCCAGGAAGATCTTTTTAAAGAATTAAAAGGGAGGATCAAGGAAAAAGATGAATCCGTTCCTTACAAGTTTAATGGGTACTGGTATTACAACAGGTATGAAGAAGGAAAACAGTATCCTGTTTATTGCCGTAAAATGGGATCACTGGATGCTGCAGAAGAAATTATGCATGATGCCAATAAAGCAGCTGAAGGAAAAAGTTATTATGCAGCAGCCGGATTAAGAGTAAGTGACAATAATGAGATGCTGGCTTTTGGTGAAGATGATGTGAGCCGTCGATTATATAAACTCCGTTTCAAAAATTTAGTTACCGGCGAATTTTCACAAGAAACTATTACCAATACTGAAGGGGGCTCATACGCATGGGCAGCTGATAACAAAACTATTTTTTATATCAGGAAAGATCTGATCACTCTTTTGGGCTATCAGGTCTGGCGTCATGTGGTGGGTACTGACCCTGTTACAGATGTAAAAGTGTATGAAGAAAAGGATAACAGGCATTATATCGGTGTGAGCCGATCCAAATCTTTAAAATATATTTTTATTGAATCAGAATTAAGCAACCAGCAAAGTGAGATCCGTTTTCTGGATGCTTCAAATCCAGCAGGTGAGTTTAAAGTTTTTTATCCAAGAACAATGGGTTTGGTTTATGACATTGATCATTTCAACGATAAATTTTATATACGCACAAACCTGGATGCATTAAACTTCAGGTTGATGGAATGTCCTTTGGTTAAAACATCAAAAGAAAACTGGAAAGAAGTAATTCCGCACAGGGCGGATGTGTATTTATCCGGTATAACTATTTTTAAAGAGCACCTGGTTGTTTCAGAATTAAAAGAAGGGCTTACCGGGTTAAGAATAATTGATCAAAAAGATAAGACAGAACATTACCTGGAGTTTGACGAACCTGCTTACCTGGCTTCTGCAAGCACCAACCCGGATTTTAACACTAATAAACTTCGTTTTAATTACACTTCCATGATCACACCTTCTTCTGTGTTTGATTATGATATGGATGCAAAAACAAAAGAATTAAAAAAGCAAAGTGAAGTGGTGGGTGGATATGACAAAGACAATTATGTTGCAGAAAGAAAATTCGTAACATCCAGAGATGGAAAAAGAATACCTGTTTCAATAGTTTATAAAAAAGGAACAGTGAAAGACGGAACTCACCCTGCTTTATTATATGCTTACGGATCATATGGTTCTACTTCCTATGCTACTTTCAGCAGCAACAGGTTAAGTTTATTGGATCGTGGGTTTATTTATGTACTGGGACATATCAGGGGTGGCCAGGAAATGGGAAGACAATGGTATGAAGATGGCAAAATGTTTAACAAGATCAACACTTTTAATGATTTTATTGACTGTGGCGAATATTTGGTAAAAGAAAAATACACATCAAAAAATCATTTGTATGCACAGTGCGGTAGTGCAGGAGGATTATTGATGGGTGCTGTGGCAAATATGGCTCCAGATCTATGGAATGGTATCATTGCTGCAGTTCCGTTTGTGGATGTGATAACCACCATGAGCGATGCAAGCATTCCACTTACCACAGGTGAATATTTAGAATGGGGTAATCCTGCGATCAGGGAAGAATATTTTTATATGAAGTCTTATTCACCTTATGATAATGTTGTTGCAAAAGCCTATCCGAATATGCTTGTGACAACAGGATTACATGATTCGCAGGTGCAGTATTTTGAACCGGCCAAATGGGTAGCAAAGCTGAGAGAATTAAAAACAGATAAGAATATCATCTTGTTTAAAACAAATATGGATGCGGGACATGGGGGTGCATCAGGAAGGTTTGATTATTTAAAAGATATCGCTTTGCAATATGCTTTTCTGTTTGCTTTGGAAGGAATTTCGGAATAAGGAGTACTATGATTTTTTTGAATAGTAAAGTTGTGTGATACTGCTTTGTAAATTTTCGTACCCATCCTCATACTTTTATTTAGGATTTTCTTCAGTCTTTTCAGCTCTTTCTTCTTTTAATGCTATTTTCCGTTCTTCAATTTTATTTTCTTCAACAACTTCAAGGTCTTCCTGTGCCTGAACAGCTTCTTTGTCTATAAATTCATTCATATAAATTTTGAAAAGAAGAATTATATAATTAACAAGCAAAGGACCAAAAATCAACCCGATGAAACCAAAAAGACCAAGTCCCACAATTACGCCCAATATCGTAACAACAGGGTGAACATCACCCAATTTTTTCATGATGGTGATCCTGGCAACGTAGTCAATGTTCCCTGTAATAATTGCACTATAAAGCAGTAAACCAACAGCCATTCCGGAACTACCGCTTGCATAAGTATAAATAACCAAAGGAACCCAAACCAACATGGTGCCTACTATAGGGAAAAAAGCAAAAACACCAGTCAGAAATCCCCATAATGCCCATTCATTTACACCAAAAATAAAATAGCCAAAAGTAGCGGCAAGGCCCTGGATAATTGAAATCAGAGGTATTCCAAGTGCGTTTGCTTTCACTATTTTTTTTGTTTCGGATGCCATCAACGTTGTGTTTTCAACTTTTAGCGGGATGATGCGAAACAAAGTTTTCTCCATTTCACGGCTATAGTATAGCATATAATAAAGAAAGAACAACATGGTGGCCAGGTTAGCCAGAAGCATGGCCGTGCTATTGAATAAAGAAGGTAAAACTGCTATTAATTTAGTAAAAGAATCTGTCAACGATTTTTCGGTTGCGAAGCTGATTCCAATTTTTTCCTGTGCTTCTAAAACAGCCTGCTTGATACTGGTTATCGTAGCAGTCGGATCTATAAGAAATGAATTAATCTTGGGGCTTATAAGGGTAATGGCTAAAAAAACTGGAATCCCCAGCAAAATGAGATAATAAATGATATATAAACCAGCCACTCTTCCTTTTTTCCATTTCTTGTTATAAACGAGTTTAAAATAACGAGACCTGCTAAGAATGTAAAGGGTAATAGCGCCAAGAATGCCAGGAAGAAAAAGCATCAATTCCCGCAAAGAAAGCAAAACTAAAAGAATAATCAGCAGTAATAAAAGTATCTGTTTTATCCTGTAATTAAATTTCATCATACACCCGTACTTAAAATTGGAATGCAAGATAAGCTCATTAAATAATAATTTCACAAAGCATCTGGCAATCCCGATCGGGCAGATGCTTTGGAAAAAAAGTACATGATACAAATAGATATTAATCGTTTTTACCCTTGTTTCCTTTTGACTAAAAACCGCAGCTTTTGATTAGTTTGAAACGATAACAAAAAGTGTTGTCCACCAAACACAATGCTGGTTCAGTAATTAAGAAATTAAAACTACCTGGCAATACTTTCGGGTTAACTTCTTTTTTTGTCAGTGCCTATAGGATAGCTGCCATAAATTGCTGAATTTTACGTTTTATGAAAAACCTCTGCTTTTGACTTTAAAAAGGCTGATAATAATTCTCGCTACCCTGATGTTTGCTATCCCGGAAAGCCAGGCGCAAGTTCCTCAACAGGAAGCAAGATCCTTTTCAAATCTCCGGACTAAAAAATTTGCCATAGTTTCTGATACTTTGCGTTTGGATTCACTCAGCATTCTCCCAAATACTTTAAAAATCGAAAACATCAGCGACACCGCTTATTCTTTGAACATCATTGATGCATTTCTTGTATGGAAACAAAAACCGGTTACAGACACAGTGGTTATCAGCTACAGGGTATTTCCGGTTAAACTAAATGCAGCAACACAAAGAATGAACTTTGACAGCGTCAGTTATAAGTTTTATGAAAAGCCTTTTGAGTTTGGCAGAAATGAAAATACGGTTGCGAGGGGATTGTTTGATTTTGGCAACCTGCAGTACAATGGAAGTTTTGGCCGGGGAATATCATTTGGAAACAGCCAGGATGCTGTGGTCAATTCAAATTTCAATCTTACGCTGAATGGAATGCTGGGAGACAGTATAGAGATCAATGCAGCCATTACAGATAACAATCTTCCTATTCAACCCGACGGTACCACTCAGCAACTAAATGAATTTGACCAGGTTTTCCTGCAGTTTAAAAAGAGGAACTGGCAATTGAACCTGGGGGATATAGACATCAGACAAAAGCAGAGTTATTTTCTGAATTTTTACAAAAGACTACAAGGTGTTTCATTTGAAACAAAAAATCAACTCACAGCAAATACTTCTTCCACGACCCTTGTAAGCGGATCAATTGCCAAAGGAAAATTTACAAGAAATATTTTCCAGGGAATAGAAGGTAACCAGGGACCTTACCGGCTAACTGGTGCAAACAATGAATTTTTTTTTATCATACTTGCAGGCACAGAAAGGGTTTTTATTGATGGCGAGGTTTTGCAGCGGGGAGAGGACCAGGATTATGTGATCAATTACAATACTGCAGAACTTACATTCACGCCAAGGAAGATGATCACCAAGGACAGCAGGATACAGGTAGAGTTTGAATATGCAGACAGAAATTATCTGAATGCCAATCTTTACCTGTCACAAGAATTCAACCTGAATAAAAAACTAAAGATCTATGTGGCAGCATTTAATAACAGCGATGCAAAAAATTCCCAGATCAATCAGTCATTGGATGATAATCAATTGAAATTTTTGGGAAGCCTGGGGGACAGTATTCAAAAAGCCACTTATCCTTCTGCAATGGTTGACACTGCATTTGATGCAGGTAAGATTTTATACGAAAAAATATATTTTAATCCTGGTTCAGGTATTGATTCATTTTACCGGTATTCTGTGGATCCGTCTTTGGCAAAATATAATCTTGCCTTCGTTGATGTAGGCCAGGGAAATGGGAATTATATCCCGGATTTTAACGGGGCAAATGGCAAAGTGTATAAATATTTGACGTCTGTTGCCGGGGTAAAACAGGGCAGGTATGAGCCCGTTATAATCCTTGTTACACCAAAAAAACAACAATTGGCAACATTGGGTGCCGATTATTTACTCAATGAAAAAACAACTTTGAAAACAGAATTTGCATTGAGTAATTATGATATCAATACATTTTCCGGCAAAGACAATGGCGATGATCTTGGATTGGCAGCAAAAATCCAATTTGGAAATACCACTTTGATTAAATCATCCGGCATAAAGAAAGTGAACCTGATCACCAATCTGGATTATGAGTATGTTCAAAATAAATTCAAGCCGCTTGAAAGATTGAGGTATGTGGAATTTTCAAGAGACTGGGGACTGGGTTTACAATCAATGCCGGCTACTGAAAATATCATCAAGGCTTCTGCCAGGTTACAAAGTATTACTAATAACTCGCTAAGCTACCAGATGATGAATTATAACCGGAGTGATGATTACAATGGGTTTCAGCAAACAATTCAGCAGGTATATAATCAGAAAGGCTGGCAAATGAATAACCAGTTTGCCTATACCAGTTTCAATGCGGCACAAACAAAAGGTAATTTCCTGAAACCAGTTCTTGACATAAGTAAGGAAATGAAAAAACTGAATGATTACAGGCTTGGAGTTCGTTATGCTTTGGAGCAAAGTACTTCAAGGGACAAGGCTACAGACACACTTACACCGCTTAGTTTTTCCTTTGATATTTATTCAACTTACCTGAAGTCGTCTGAAAGAAAAAAGAATAAATATGGACTTACATTTTTCACAAGATCAGATAAATATCAGCTAGGGAAAGATTTTATCCGCGGAGACAGGAGTATGAACCTGAACCTGCAATCAGAATTACTGTCGAATCAGAAACATCAGTTTCTTTTCAATGCTACTTTCAGGAAATTGAAAGTACTGGATTCAATTTCCAGGCAAAAAGAAGATGAGACAGTTTTGGGAAGGGTGGAGTACCTGATCAATGAATGGAAGGGATTGGTAACAGGTAATATACTTTATGAATTAGGAACAGGGCAGGAGCAGAAAAGAGATTTTGTTTACCTGGAAGTACCAGCAGGTACAGGACAATTTGCCTGGAACGATTACAATAATGATGGCATACAACAGCTGAATGAATTTGAAGAAGCACTTTTTTCTGACCAGGCTAAGTTCATTCGCATATTTACTCCTACAAATGATTTCATTAAAGCCAATTACACAACTTTCAATTATAGTTTGAGGATAAATCCAAGAGCAGTTTTAAGCAGAAGCGATCTGAAAAATTTATCAAAATTAATTTCAAGAACAAGTTTACAAACATCCTTGCAGGTAAACAGGAAATCAATAGCTCAGGGGAGTACTGAATTTAGCCCGTTTAAATATGAACTGGCAGATACAGCACTCATCGCTTTGAATACAGTTTTTCTCAATACTTTTTCATTCAACCGTTTTAGCAGTAAATGGGGTTTTGATATCAGTAATCTCAGGAATAGCGGGAAAGTTTTACTCACCTATGGTTATGAAAGCCGCAAACTGAATGATTGGATCTTTAAATTCCGCTGGAATATCAGCAGGTCAATTACACTCGACCTGAATAGTAAGAAAGGATTGAATGGATTGTATACACCTAGTTTTGCCAATAGGAATTATGAACTGGATATATTTAATATCGAACCAAAGATTGTTTTTATTCAAGGCACAAAATTCAGGCTGACTGCCGGGTATAAACTGGATAATAAAAAGAATCTTGCTCTTTATGGTGGCGAAAAATCTGTTTCCAATTCCATCAATTTGGAAACAAAATATAATGTGCTACAAAATAGTTCGGTAACAGGCCGCTTTACATTTAATAATATTGATTATAAATCCCCGGTGAATACAACAGTCAGTTATATTATGCTGGATGGACTATTGCCGGGTAGTAACTATCTGTGGAATATTGATCTAACAAAAAGATTGATAAATAATCTTGAATTAAACTTTGCTTATGAAGGAAGAAAACCGGGTAATGCCAGAACTGTTCATATAGGAAGGGCTTCAGTGAGGGCATTGTTTTAGAACGGCCTCCCCAAACCCCTCCGAAGGAGGGGCTTTGCATTCGCACAACGCCAGCTTAAAGAATATTTTTTCCTCGAATGAAATTGTAAAATTAAAATAGTCAGAAAGCCTCAACAAATGAGAAGTTCATTTCTTCAGCGCCATCACTTTTCTAAGATTACAATAAATGAGATAGTACTTGTAATAGAATGAAGATTCAGACTACAATACCATTTCAACATTTAGCTTTGTGTGGACGCAGTTCTCCCCCTTCGGGGGAGTTAGAGGGGGCTGGGCTGTCTATACATTAAACCTGAAATGCATCACATCTCCGTCTTTCACGATATATTCTTTTCCTTCAATTCTTAATTTACCCACATCACGGCAGGCAGACTCTGAGCCGTATTGGATATAATCATCATAACCTATCACTTCGGCTTTGATAAATCCTTTTTCAAAATCTGTATGAATGACACTGGCGGCCTGTGGTGCTTTCCATCCTTCATGAATGGTCCATGCTCTTACTTCCTGTACACCAGCTGTGAAATAAGTATATAAATTCAACAATTTGTAAGTGGCATGAATCAGCCGGTCAAGAGCCGGTTCTGTCATTTTATATTCATCCATAAACATCTGCCGGTCTTCAGGATTTTCCATTTCCTGTATCTGGGCTTCGATATTATTATTCATGATGATCACTTCGGCGTTTTCATCTTTCACAGCTTCGATCAGCATAGCAGAAAATTTGTTGCCTGTATGCATGGAAGGTTCATCTACATTAGCCACATAGAGTACCGGTTTTTCAGTCAGCAA
>CAZOOT010000098.1:0-12567 GCA_964581455.1 uncultured Chitinophaga sp.
ATATCAGGTTCCTGATTGCGTCGGAAAATGAACCCGTCACCAGCATCTGGGATATATCACTTCTTCATTATAAAAAAGATACAGTGATTAACGGTTTCGCTATCTATAAATTTCAAAAACCATGACCATTTAAAAAATAACCTGATTATTTACTCAATACAGCTTATTAAGTTAATTTGGCTCTTATGTCTTCAAAACTTTCCATCATAATTCCCAGTTTTAACGAAAAAGATTTTGTTACCAAAACAATTAAAAAAGTCATTGATATTAAACTTCATTCTCAGATAGAAAAAGAAATAATCATAGTAGATGATGGCTCGACAGATAATACACATGAATCACTAATGAATTTTGCCAGTTCCTCACAATTTCCTCTTATTCTAATCAGAAATCCTAAAAATCTTGGAAAAGGATGTAGCATCAGATCAGCATTGGAAAAAGCAACCGGCGATATTATTATCATACAGGATGCAGACCTGGAATATGACCCTTCTGATTATAATATGATGTTGTTTCCCATTATTGAAGGCCATGCAGATGTTGTTTATGGATCCCGTTTTATAGGGAATGGCCCCCATCGGGTACTTTTCTTTTTTCATACTATCGGAAATAAGTTTCTCACTTTTCTTTCAAATCTTTTTACAGGATTAAATCTTACTGATATGGAAACCGGCTATAAAATGTTCAGGACTGAAATCCTGAAACAGGTAAAGCTGAGAGAAAACAGGTTTGGGTTTGAACCGGAGGTAACTGCAAAAGTGAGCAGGATAAAAAACATTCGCATCTATGAAGTTGGCATTTCGTATTATGGCCGAACTTACAATGATGGCAAAAAGATTAATTGGGTAGATGGTTTCCGTGCAATGTGGTGTGTGCTTAAATACAATATTTTTTCCCGAAAATAAATTAAATGCTATTCATATTATTGGCTTGCATTTATATCTCTTTCATCTGTCTTGCATGGGGACATGCTTCTTATAGCCTGATCAACAAAATCACTTCAGTAAATGAGAAAAAACCTCATTCAGGTATTTTATGCTTACTGGGTCTTGTTCCTGTTTTAATAATTTGTCAGATACTATCAATATTTGTCCCGCTGGGTTCATGGTTTTTACAAATATTATTTCTTTTACCAGCTTTAGTTTTTTTCCTTCGAAAATCCGGTCTTGATTATATAAAGGCGTTGAAAAATGATTTTGTTTTCAAAAATCCAGTTCTTTTTTTAATTGCAGCTATATGTATTATTCTGTTGCTTTTGATGAGTTCCTGGAAAATAATTCACCCGGACACTTTGGGTTATCATGCTCAAATCATTCAATGGATAGAAAAATATAAAGCCATTCCCGGCCTGGTTCATCTTCATCCCAGGTTTGGCTTTCAGAGTGCTTGGTTTGCTGCCAATGCTTTATTCAGTTTTAATTTTTTAAATATTAATGCCGTTACAATTTTAAATACAATTGTATTGGCCTGGTTTGTTTTTTTTATTATTTATAAAATAGATGAAAGCCTGCATTTTTCCCGGAAATATTTACAGGGAATAGTCCTGTTGCTTTTATTCAGTTTGTGTTTCTGGAGCTATACGCAAATCAGGCTTACAGCCACATCGGCCAGTCCTGATTTTATTTCAGCATTATTTATCTGGACTTCTATAATTTTTATTTCAGAAAAAAGCAGCGACAACAAAGCAATATCTTCTTCACGGCGTATACTGGCTTCCATATTTGGAATTTCATCAGTAATAATAAAGCTTTCGGCAATTCCAATATTGATAATACCAGCATTTTGTGTTATCTATTTTTTAAATGAAAAGAAAATAAAACTGTTCTTTTTATTGATTGCTATTTCCTTTTTGGCATTCATACCTTTTATGGCCAGAAATATAATTAGCAGCGGGTACCTCATTTATCCATCTACCGCATTTAATATTATTGATACAGATTGGAAATACGATGCAGAACATGTACAACATGAGAAAAACTATATTACTTCCTATGCCCGAACCCATAGCGGGGAATCTAAAGAAGAGATCGATCGGGTTATCACTATGCCCTATTCTGAATGGATACCTGTATGGTGGAGCAATCAATCTATAGCTGATAAATTAATTCTTATACTAATTGTTGCTACATTTTTATTATCCTTGTTTCATTTAAAAAAGATTCTTGCATCTTCTGTACTAATAAAAATTGCATTTTTTACCTCTGTAACTGGTATTATCTTTTGGTTTGTAAATGCACCAGATCCGCGTTTTGGATTTGGATTCCTAGTTGGTTTTTTAATAATCTTCTGGAAAAACTTTTTAACACTATTCCAATTTCAGCTACCAAGAATAATTCTAAGCAGTTTATTAATGGCATTCCTGTTAGCTATTTCCGCCTATACAGTTTACAGATTTGGAAACTTTTACAGTCCCCAACAATTGTTGATTCCTGCAGGTATTGAAAAAAACACATATACTACATTTGATTGTAATGGATTAAAAATAAACTCCCCTTTACCTGGAATTGATTTTGGCAATATCCCGGTTCCCTGTACTGATTTAAAATGTGGTGATTTTATACCGGGAAGTGATAAAATTACTGATGGATTTAAAGCTAAATAGGGTCTTTCACATTCTTTCCGCTCAGGGAAATTTTAATTGCTTCGTTCATCATCCTTTCTGCAAATGGGCGGGATACCTCATTCAGACCTTCTGTTTTTTGTTGTATTAAATCTTTGTTTCCTGAATTAAGTACATTTTTTAATTCTGAAATGGCATTTTCAGTAAGTTCTATTTCTTTATTTGTAAGTAAATTTCTGTTCTTTAATAGAAACTTTTCTGTCGTATCAACCAGTTGCTGGCCTTCTGTTATTGCTTCAACCAATGCTCTTGTTTTGATGTCTTCTTTTGCATGTGTAATTGAATCCAGCAACATTTTTTCCACTTCATCATCAGTCAAACCATACTGGGGTTTCACTTCTATACTTTGCTCAACACCACTTCTGAGTTCTTTGGCTTTCACATTTAAAATGCCGTCAGCATTGATTAAAAAAGAAACTTCCACTTTTGCTAAACCGGCGGGCATTGCAGGAATTCCGGACAAATTAAATTCTGCCAGTTTCCGGTTATCTTTTACCAAATCTCTTTCACCCTGGAAAACAGATATCCGCATTCCGCTTTGTCCATCTTTCTGCGTTGTATATTGCCTGCTGGCCTTTGACGGAATTTTAGAATTTCTGGGAACAAGCACATCCATTAATCCACCCATTGTTTCAATTCCCAGGGAAAGTGGTGTAATATCCAATAATAAAAAATCTTTATTGTTGCCGGCAAGAATATCTGCCTGAACTGAAGCGCCGAGTGCAACCACCTCATCCGGATTCATTTCATCATGTACTTCTCTTTTAAAAAACGCTGCTACAGCTTTTTTTATGAACGGAATCCGTGTGGAGCCACCAACCATAATCACTTCATCAATGTCTTTAATTTCAAGACCGGCATCTGCAAGTGCATTTTTACAACACTGCATGGTTTTTTCCACTAAAGAGCTTGCCAGGTTTTCAAAATCGTTTTTAGTAATTAATACTTCTTCGCCTCTGACAAGTCCGGAAAAAGATTCATTTGATGATAAAAATATTTTTGCTTCCTCCGCCTTTAATCTGATTTCCTGAGAAAGCTCTTTATGTAATTTCAATTCTTCCTCCCTGATTCCAATCTGCTGCATCCAAAATTTTATTATGGCAAAATCCAAATCATCCCCACCCAGATAAGTATCTCCATTAGTGGAAAGAACATCGAAAATTCCATTGCTAATCCTTAAAATGGAAATATCAAAAGTGCCACCTCCTAAATCATAAACAGCCACTGTTTTGGATTCATCATTTTTCATTCCCAATCCATAGGCCAGGCTGGCAGCAGTTGGTTCATTTACTATTCGAAGTACATCCAGGCCTGCTAATTTACCCGCATCTCTTGTAGCCTGACGCTGAGCATCATTAAAATATGCAGGTACTGTAATCACTGCCTTGGTTACCGGTGTTTTTAAAATATGTTCGGCCCTGGATTTTAATTCTTTTAAAATATATGATGATAACTCAACTGGTGAATAAAACCTATCTGCAACCTGAATTTTGACCAGGCTCTCAGTATCATCATCAATTACTTTATATGTAAAAAAAGAAGCTCTCTCTTTTACGTCGTTATAAGCCTTTTCCAAAAGCCTTTTCACTGAAAAAATTGTTCTTTGCGGCTCGGATATTAAATATTTTTTTGCCTGATCCCCTACTGATATATTTCCAGCCTCATCAAAATGAATAATGGAAGGAACAAGCGCATTACCATCATGTTCTTTTAAAACAACGGGTTTTTTATTTTCCGGATGTATGATCGCAACAAGACTGTTTGTAGTACCGAGGTCTATACCCACAATCATTTCCTGTTTTTGTAAACTTCCGGTTGCTATATTAATTGAGATCTTCGCCATAATGATTTATAAATTCCAATTCAAAAAATTCAAATTCCGATATCCAGCAAATGTACATGCTTAGAAGAACACAACTTTACGAAGATGGAAACAAAAAAATCCTCCGGATTAACCAGAGGATTTCAAATTAAGAATTTATTATTTTTTAATTTACTGATTAACGCATCAGGTACATTTTTCCATAACCCTTATTAAAGAACTTTTCAGTTTCATCGCCATCGGCTTTATACTTATCCAATGAACGTCCGTTGAGATTGGTAACGACCCTATATAAATAAATGCCATTTGCCAGTTTTTGTCCATACTGATCAGTGCCATCCCATTTAAAATCTGTTATATTTCTTCCAATGTGTAAAGGCCCTAATTCATCTTTGGTTATTTCCCTTACAGTTTTACCGGTTACAGTAAGAATCTGGATTTTAATATTCTGAGGCACTTCACTTCCGGTAATGGTGAAAACAAAGGCCGTAGATGTTGTAAACGGATTAGGATAATTTAGCATGTTAGAGATCATCGGCTTATTGATAACCTGGAATCCGACTTTATATTCAAGATTTCCGGCAGCATTTCCGCTTCTGTCTTTTCCTGAAACAATCAATTCATAATCTCCGTCCTGGGTAAACTGTGGTGTAAAATCAACTGTTGCCGTATTATCCGGGTTAGGAGCATTTCCGGCAGGATTGAATTTCAGCGTATCATTATTTAAAAAGAACGATGACCTGATACTTCCATCAGGATATCTGACCTTGATTTTCGTAGCGGATGTATCATTCAGCACTAACCACTTGCTTTCATCTTTTAGTTTTACCAAAATATGTGGTTTTGAAGAAACAATATCCCTGTTTAGAATGTGCACCCCGTCAAATGTTACATCCAATAATGGGTTTAATTTGTCATCCCGGACATAAAAATTCTTGAACATTAAATTATTAAAATGAAATTGTTCGGGTTGATCATTATCTGGATTAACTTCCACATACATGCTGTTCATTCCAACCAGATTACTTGTAACAAAAGAATGACGGACATGTAAAGTATCACCGGCTAATAAAGGTTTGTACCTGGATTGCGGAATGACAGTTGACACATTATTAGCATTCGTTAATATCATTTTCACTTTCAGGCTGTCAAAATTTACATCACTGATATCTTTGAATGCTACTTTAAAATCCAATGGTTCTCCAATATCAAAAGTGTCTTTCATTTGGAAAAGTACATTTGGCGCCAGGGCTCCTTCAGGAATAGGGGTATAAGTCAATCTCCAATATTTCAACTGGTAGGCGGTAGAATTAATTGAATCAACATTTCTCATCCTTAATTTTAAGAAGGGAAATTGATTAGCATTGATATTTGAAATATCATAATCCTGCTGATTCCAGTTTAGATTAGTTAATAATGTCACTTCGGCACCCAAATTATTCACACCCACTACATCCAGTGTTGGTGCATCGCCGGGGATTATATCAGATGTTGATCCTCTCCATTTTAATTGTTTCCAGCTTTTCGCAGCTCCAAAAACTGGTGAAGTAATATAACCCAGGCTGTCCGGTGTAGGACAATCAACATTAAGAATAACCCGGTCATAAATAGAATTTGTAAAAGCTATTTGAGGGGTAAAAGTGCTTAAGGAGTTTTTCTTATATACAAAAACAAAGCAACGGGTAGTATCGTAATTATCAATTGAAGTAAACCCCTGATTTTTTAGCGTATGATACAGTGAAACACCAGAACCCCAATAAGCAGTATCTCCTCTCCAGACTTTAGCATAGGTATTCACACCTTCGTAAGGATAAGTATTGCTTCTGATAACTACATATGCACCATCCGGAACCACATTCTCAAGAAAATTCATCGCTTTTCTTCTCCAGCCAGTATCTCCCACCAAGTAGAGGAAATTTTGAGTTCTCAAGCCACCACAGGTTGCTGCCGCACTTCCATATAATCCGGTACCGCCTGAAAAAACATTTTGCATTGGCTTGAATGTCCTGGGATCATATACATTAATGCCTATTTCGTTATAATTACATCCCCCACCATTAAGAATAACACCATTTACAGTGATAGTGAAGTTTGAATTATCAGTTCCTCCTGTCGGATAAATTGAATGCCGGATAAACAAATTATTTATAACCGGTTTATATTTCCAGGCACGGCTTGAAGAATCAATGCTGATTCTTTCATTAAAAGATTTATCGTGCTGGAAAAAATGAGATTGGTTAAATCCCTGATCACTGTTTGATAAATACACAAATGAAGATGTGCTCCATTTAACAGGGCTACCCTGGTTGTCCACTGGAGAAACTCTCCAATAATAAACTACACTGTCCGCAAAAGTAATTCCCGGAACAAATTCCAATACTCCGCCGATAGATGTGAGAGACTGTGTTCTTTTTAGGGAGGAGTTAAAAAGTTCTGTGGTATCCAACTCCATCCGATATTGCTTTGACGGGCTCATAGAGTTGGCAGTAGATGCCTGAAGCTTGATATTTTGTTTGTTTACGATTGCAAAATTCATAGGATAAACAGGCCTTACATCATCTTCAAAAATGAACACATCTTTTGTTACACTATTGTTGGTTTCAAATATTTCATCAACAGCATTATCTACATCCACACTTACTATTATTTTATTCAATCCCTTATCCGTAATTGGATTAATTGGAATTGAAATAGAAATAGAATCCTGAAAAACGATTCCGGGGATGGTGTCTTTGTACATGGTCACAATATTACCTGCCGGATCTTGCCGCTTAACTTCAATTGCTATGTTCTTATTCTCTACCCTGCCGATATTATAAAACTTTGCATCCACTTTAAAACTTTGTTCAGCAATTGAGATAAAAGAAGGAGAAACTTTTACCGTTGAATTCTCAACCGCATAATCAGGCTTAGCATGGGAATTGGGTTTAATTGCGGGGTCACCATGTAAAACTGTTTGCTCTGTATGTAACCGGGATAAAAAATTATTTTGAGAAGTTTGATTAAAGGTTTCAATAACCGATTGGCGAAGAATTTCTCCGTACGATTTACCATAATGTGTTCTAGTTTGACCCCAATATGTGTTTGTATTATAAATATCAAGATAATTCGGAAGACCATAATGTGAACTGGCCAGAAAAGCAATGGTTCCTCTTTCTGGAGCAAAAACTAATTTTTCAGATAAAGTTTCTCTTAATAAAAACCTGACAGGATTGAAATTGAAAAAATTTCCTGCCAAACATCCCATTGCAATAAAAAATGGATACTTCCCCTGGTTGCTGTATGCTTCAGGTTCATTTAAATTAAAATCTAAGATAGTAGATGACGAATGCCCAAAATAGGTGATCAGACTAATCCCTTCAGCAAATAAATTTTCTAAAATCTGGCTGGAAAGTTGCTGAACTGCATCTGTCGTAGATTTTCTAAAAGTTGTAACCTTCGCTCCAAACAAACTATCAGAGATGATTCTGGTATAATTATTAAAATACCCATTCAACTGCGCTACTAATAAGGGTTCATTACCTCCAACTGCATGTATTACATTTTTCATCCATGCTTTGTCCTTGATCAAAGGAGATGTTGTCTGCTGGGCATTATCATATTGCTTTAATTTTACCAGGTAATTTGCTACTTCTGTTGCGTTAATAGCAGACAGTCTTCCTATAGGGATATTTGGTATCTGCTGTCCCGGATCTGCACTAAATAAATTATCTGAAGCAGGACTTCCGAATGTTGGAACCAGGTTCATCCTTTCTATATCCGGATTAGATTCATTATTTCTGTATTGAGGATATACAACTGCATGACCAATCAATAATATATTTTTAGGTAAAATAGAATACTTTGCTCTTGTCCACCTGATAAAATTCCTGATAGACGCAGGATGTTTTTTTATTCCGAATGCAAACTGATCTACCAATTCTTCTGTCTCATAAATGTTTACATTAAATGATCCGCCAGCAACACTTGATCTGTAAGTTTTGTAATCAGCAATTGGATTTGTCCCATTTGCACCAGTATAAAGAGAAGGATGAGTGATAATCAAAAAATCACCTTGCTTATCTGCTGAAAGATAATTGACAAAGTTTCTGGTGGCAAATGAATTAACTGATCTTATATTACCTGGATTAAGACTTATTAATATTAATTTCCGGGTAACTGAAGATGGTAATAAAGCAAATTTTACCAATGATGGATTTGATATATCGCCAATATAACGATTGCCATTTGTCTGATCATATAACACTGGTGCTACAGAACCATGATTAAAATTGCTGATCTCAAGATAATTTCCGGAAGCGTTTGCCTGTAATTCAAATTCAAAATTACTGCTGGCACCAAAATTAAAAATTCTGGGATAGACTAATTCATATTGAGCTACAACCAACCGGTCATATTGATTTGAACTTTGGTTCTTGATTTCAATTTTTGCAGAATCAGAAGCCAAAACAGAAAGCGGAATATTTTGAACCTCTATCTTTTCATAGCTCAGAAAATTTAAGGTATTACCCCATATACTGTCATTGTTTATTTTAACTCTATATTTTCGTTCATTGTAAGCATTCCCGGTTAAATTCAATCTGAAAGTGGCTGCAGGCCCTCCCGGATAAACATAAACCCTATGAGCATTTAATTGTGCTTTATCGGGATATATATCAAAACTAACCCAGCTTTCTCCTCTGTCATAAGAAGAAGAATAAACATACTCACCTGCATCTATATAAAAACCACCATTTAAATAATCCCTGAAATATTTCCCTTCAGTATACATAAAAAATGGCTCAACCGGAAGAGAGTTTCCAGCTACATTATTAGCCGTGTTTTGATATCTTTTATTTCCCCCTACTGGATTTACTGTCAGGAAAAAGGCAGCTGTATCAGTTTGAAAACTGTGTTTGTCAGATAATTGAAATTCCGGATCCTTAAATAATTCCCTGTCAGGCTTACCATCATTTCTCTCTCCCCAAAATTCTATAAATCCACCCGTACCTAATGGACCAGAATTAACCGATGTGAACAAAGCTATTTGTTGTCCGTTGCGCCATAATTGAAATTGTTCTGCCGGAGTATTTCCAAGATTTATAGTAGAAAGGGATGTTTGTGAAATTCTGTATAATCCTGTTGCTCCAACTTTAAACTTATAATAAGTTTTGCTGTAATCGATCCACTCATTATTATAAGTCTGGGCCAGAGATATAATTCCCGGAATCATTAAGAAAATAAAAAGTAAAAAACGTTTCATCAGAATAAGTTTATAATAAGTTCGGATTATTTCTTTTTGTTTTTATCACCAACCATTTCCAGTTTTAATGAAAAAACATGGGTGAACAATGGATTAGACTGGTTAGCCAGGTTAGCAAATGCATAATCAATTGTTACATTCGAAATTTTAAATCCTGCGCCAGCACTGGGTTGATAGATCCAAATTTGTTTCTGGTTCAGTGTGTCACTATCAGCCAGTGCCTTCTGAAAATTATTGATACCTGCCCTTAAGAAAAATGTATTGCTGATATTAAATTCAAGTCCCAGTTTAGGATCTGCACTTACCGGATCTGCACTGACCAATGTATTGCGCTGGCCATCAAATGTCAGATCAATATTGGCCTCAGCTAACAGGTTTACTTTTTTCCCTAACCTGAAATCCCGGGCCACACCTAAGACCAGCCTGGGAGCTGTAAGTTCTGTTGACTTTACAGGAATTTCATTATTTGTCAGGTATAAAACTTCCTTTTCCTTATCTGTAAATGTGAATGCCCAGGAATTGAATGTTGTAGTAATATCCCGGCCGACAATTCCGAATTTCCATTTGTTCTGAAAAATCTGAACACCTGCATCCAAACCAAAACCCCAGGCTTTTGCAAATTTGCCCACATTACGATGGATCACTTTTGCATTTACTCCAAAATGAACATTTTTAGTTTCACTTTCTTTAAGTTTTTGAGCCAAAGAAAAAATAAAAGCATAATCTGCTGAAGAAAAAGCCTGAATATTGTTGTAGTTAATAGAACCGTCAGGCTCTACCAGGAACAATGTGTTCATAATATCATCAACTGCAAATCGAAGTCCTGATACAGCAAAAGTTCTTTTATTATTCGATGTTGGAAATGCAACACTGGCAAAATCATATTTACCTATACCAGCGAAATACTCAGCATGCATTAAGTTTAAATTAGGAACATCTTTTACCCCTATCAATCCTGCCGGATTCCAATAGCCTGCAGTTCCATCTGAAACAGAAGCCACTTGTGAACTACCCATTGAAAGACCCCTGGCACCTGCACCAATATTCAAAAATTCATTAGAATATTTTCGGAATTGTGAGTAGCTGGTAGAGCTAATAAAAGTTATCAATAGAGCAATAAATAGAATTGGCTTTTTCATGTTTTCAATTTTCGGATAAGCATTTAAAGTTGCTTGTCTTTCATAGAGTTGGGCTGTTTGTAAAATTAAGTTTTAAGTGCCGGACTTCACAGGCTTCCACACAAAAACTCTAACTTCTGAAAACGAACAACTTAGAAAAATATTGCAGATAAAGCTTCCCTTTCTTTTTGCATTACATTTGCCTCTAAATTTTTTTGGAATGAATTTAATTGATGAATTAAGATGGCGGGGTATGATTCAGGACATTATGCCTGGTACTGAAGAACAATTGAAGAAAGAAATGACTACTGCTTATATCGGCTTTGATCCTACTTCAGATAGCCTTCATATTGGCAGCCTTGTTCCCATCCTTCTCTTGGTTCATTTACAAAAAGCGGGACATAAGCCAATTGCATTAGTTGGCGGAGCAACCGGAATGGTTGGCGATCCTAGCGGAAAAAGCGAAGAAAGGAATCTGTTAAGTGAAGAAGTGTTGAATAAAAATCTGGATGGCATCAAAAAACAATTGAAACAGTATCTGAATTTCGACACTTCAATTCCGAATCATGCCGAAATGGTAAATAACTACGATTGGTTCAAAGATTACTCTTTCCTGAATTTTATAAGAGATATCGGAAAATATATCACAGTAAATTATATGATGGCCAAAGACATTGTGAAGAAAAGAATTGCCCAAAGGGCTCCATCCGGAGAAGTGGAAACAGGAATGAGTTTTACCGAATTTACCTACCAGTTGGTACAGGGGTATGATTTTTACTGGTTGTATAAAAATAAAAATGCCAAATTACAAATGGGCGGTAGCGACCAATGGGGAAATATTGTAACCGGTACTGAGTTGATCCGGAAAAAGGCCGGAGGGGAAGCATTTGCATTTACCTGCCCGTTGATCACAAAAGCGGATGGTGGCAAATTTGGAAAAACTGAACAAGGAAATGTCTGGCTTGATCCGGAAAAAACTTCTCCCTACCAGTTTTACCAGTTCTGGTTAAATGCCAGTGATGAAGATGCTGAAAAATGGATAAAGATTTTTACTTTTCTTACCAGGGATGCGATTAATATGATTATTCATGAGCATAAAGAACATCCATCAAACCGTACGCTGCAAAAAACCCTTGCCCGGTTGGTAACTACAATTGTTCATGGTGAAAAAGAAACCGCTCTTGCAATTGAAACAACCCAAAAACTTTTTACAAATCAACATGCACCGGCAGAAAGTCTAAGTGTTAGTGATCTGGAAGGAATGGAAGGTGTTATAAAAATTGAAATTGAAAAAGATAAAATAATACAAGGAATAGATATAGTTAGTTTTTTAGCTGATACAAAAATATCTTCCAGCAAAGGCGAAGGAAGGAAATTGGTTTTGGGAGGAGGTATAAGTATCAACCGGAAGAAAGTAGAAAGTGCCGATTTTAAAATCGAACCGCTTACCCTTCTGCATAACAAGTATATATTAGCACAAAAAGGGAAAAAGAATTATTACCTGATAATTATTCACTGATTTTTTAAAATCTTCCACATTTCATCCGCCACTAACTGATTTCCTTTTGCATTCAAATGGACCCGGTCCGTTGTCAGGATGCCACGATCTTTATTTTCCAGATTATTTTTCAGGTTATAATCAAGAAAAGCTTTTCTCAGATCAACCAATGCTAAATTATTTTTTGATGCCAGCCCACGTATGATATTGCTATAATGATTCATATCCCCGTCCTGCTGGTTACTGAAATCAGTCTTCTCTCCTATG
>CAZOOT010000099.1:0-12310 GCA_964581455.1 uncultured Chitinophaga sp.
ACCAGTGTTTATAGATGTGTTTATTGCGGTTTTTGAATAATCGCCCATGAACATTCCGCATTTAACACCAACACTCATTTCTCCTTTAGGTGTCCAGACTTTTACACAACTTGCATTGTTCTTTATATTTGAATTAGTAGTGCCTGCCCCGAGATTACACCACTCTCCTATCACTGAATCCCCTATATATCCGTCATGTGCTTTATTTGAAAATGAAGAGAAAACAGAATTTTTTATTTCACCACCTGCTAAACAATTTGGCCCGATAGTAGTTGCTCCGTAAATACTCGAGTTCATTTTTACAACAGCATTATCTCCTGCCGCAAAAGCTCCCCGGATAGAAGTTCCTTCCATAATTATTGCATTCCTGCCAATATAGATCGGGCCTTCCGAAGCATTGAGTATACAATGCTCTACAATAGCACCTTTTTCAAGGAATATTTTTTTAGGATTAATGGTTTTATTTGTTTGGGAAATTTTTTGAGATCTTCTGTTTAAAGTCAGAAGTTCAAAATCTTGCCTGATTGCATAATCATTCAGTCGAAAAATATCCCAGGGAAATTGAATGCTTTTCATATCATCTTTTATAGTAATAGCTTTCTTTACCTTGATCTTGTTCTTCTCTTCGATTTCGTTTTTTGTAAACCTGAAAATAACACCGGCATTACCATTTACAGTAATAAATTCTCCATTCTTAATTTTATTTATCGCTGCAATTAATTTTGATGTTGGCAGGATATTTCCATGAATTAAAAAGTAAACATGATTGCCTATTTTTTTGTCAATCTGGATAGAACGGCTCAGATCTTTATAATCATCTTCCCATCTGTCAAAAGACGGCATGCCCAGGATCTTTTCCCATTTCTCACGAATAGTGAGAATGCCCACTCTTATATCCTGCATTTGTTTTGTAAGTGTAAAAGGATAAAGATTTTCCGGCTGGCAAAATTCTTCGGAAAAAATGATTTTAGACGACATCCGGTAAAGCTAAAGATTTCTAAAAAATAAAAAGTCCCAAAGAAGAATCTTTGGGACTTCAAGTATAGCCATGAAAAACAAAACTGTTTCTCACAATAAAACTATGAATTATTTCTTTTTCTCGTATTTACGCTTAAACTTATCTATACGACCAGCCGTATCAACCAGCATGTTTTTGCCTGTAAAAAATGGATGAGAAGTATTTGAAATCTCCAATTTAACTAAGGGATATTCATTGCCATCTTCCCATTTCAGGGTTTCTTTTGATTCTGCAGTTGACCGGCTAAGGAAAGTATGACCATTACTCATGTCCTTGAAGACAACTAGGCGATAACTTTCCGGGTGGATACCTTTTTTCATAACTCTTTGATTTGAAGGACGTACGGATTTTGCCGTACAAATATTTTTTTTAAGACTGCAAAGCTAACTGAAAAAAATTAAGGATTCAAAAGAAAGAATGGAAATGAAGAAGGGTTATAAATAGAAAAGTGCCGGATTTTTCTTCCACTCATCTGCCGAAGCTTCTGCGTGTCTTACTTACCCAACACTTTTCGTGAGGCTTTGTGTCTGTTAAGACCCATCCACCCCAGCGATCAATTTCCACCTTTTACAGTTTCTTCTGACCGCAGACCTACGAAATCTTTTGACGGATCTTTTCGGTCTCAGATCAAACTTACCTTTTGACGGGTTCATTCAATCTTATAATGCTAAATTGCCCTAGAATTTCTTCCCCTCCAAATTTTTTACCCATTTGATACCCACTTGTTTTCCACGTCCATTATAATAGTTATCTACAAAATATTAGTAGTTATAAACAGTTTGTAAACCTTCATTCTCATTAAATAAACAAGTAAGCTAAATATCTTTTTGAATGTCCGCTTTTTGTGTTACTTGAAATGATTTTCTTAAATTAAGAGTTCAATTAAATGGCATTTTATGCCGTATTTATCTAAATGGCTATTTTCTTTTGTCTGGATAATACTCGGATCCAATACTTCCGCACAAAAAATTTTTTTTGAGCAGTTGACAACAGCCGAAGGTTTGCCAAGTGATTATATCAATTGCATGTTTGAGGATAGCAAAGGATATTTATGGATTGGGACTGACAAGGGTGCATGCCGCTATGATGGCCGTCAATTTCAATACTTCAATATTGATAATGGCCTTCCATCAAACTTCATTTCCTGTTTTGCAGAAGATCCATCGGGAAATATCTGGATTGGGACTATTGACAGAGGCCTTTGTAAGTTTGACGGCAAGGTCATAACACGATTTCCATTACCTGGAAATAACAAGATAAATATTTCGGGAATTTGCTTTAATAAAAACAATAGTTTTTTTATAGTTGTTGAAAAATCCGGTCTTTATTATTTTGAAACTGAATTTTCACATCCTCAATTTTTCTCGGACATGGCCTTTATCAAAAGGATAGGACCCGGTCTTTTTATCACCGGATCAATTTTCCAGTTTTCGCTGGTTGAATTTAAGAACAGACAACCTGTTTTTCACCCCATTTCACAACCCGCCCCCGAAACCATCCCGCATCACAGCCCGGAAAGCGGTTATTTTCTTTACTGGCTGGGTGATAACCGGTTTATCTCCATGAAAAAAAAATCTTTTTATGAATACACTTTAGAAAATCGACAATGGGTCTTAAAAAAAGAATTTTCTCTCAACAGATCTTTACCTTTTCCCGGCTGGACTTCCATAAAGGAAATATATGTAAACAATCAGGAGCTTTTTGTTGCCACAGCTAACGGTTTGATTTATGTTGATAGCGGGAAGTATAATTTTTTCTTCAATTCGGATAACGGACTTGGGACAAACTTTATCAAATCGGTTTATAAAGACTATAGTAACAATATTTACATATGTACTTATGGTGCAGGTATTAAAATTTGGCCTAAAAGATATCTGGAGGAATATAAAACAAACGGTAAGGTTACTTCCATATTTTCTTCAGGTGAAACTTCCTATGTTACCACTAATAAAACAATATACCGGCTGCAATCATCTGAAAAATCGTTTTATGAATTTAAAAATATTGAAACCGGGAGTTTTACAAGTGTTTTTAAAGATGAAAATGATCAGTTGTACCTGGGCACATTGAATAATTTTTACAAATTACCAGGCGAGAATTATTTGGAGAAGTTCAATCCGGGATTAAAAACAAAATATTCATTTGATGCAAATTCAGGTACTTCCGGATTTCTCAGATATATGGAAAATATTTATATCTCTACTTATGGTGATGGGGTATTTGTGTTTAATGGCAATAAGATGGTGGATACTTTAAACCACTCCACAGACTCTTCTGCCCCGTTAATTGTTGAATCCCTGGTACAACTTACTAATTCTTTTGCAGCACTTACTTACAATTCAGGGCTTACTATTTACAATAAAGACAACAAGTCTGTTTCGTTATCCAGGAAAAATGGTTTACTCTCAAATGAAGTTTATTCTGTTTTCCAGGAAAAGGAATCTGAAATCTGGATTGGCACTCAAACAGGGGTGAATTTATATGATGGCAAAAAAATCATTAAAACTTTTTCAGCTGCTAATGGACTTATTGGCACAAAAGTCATCTGTATTTTCCGGGATGCACATCAACGGCTATGGATGCTAAGTGACAAATACCTTCACTTGTTGGAGAATGACAGGTTACGGGCTGTCCGGTCTCACCCTGTCTTGTTTGATAAAAGAAGTTCAATCAACCGTGCTGTATTTAATTTAACAACAAATACACTCTATATCGGGTTGACCGAGGCGTTGCTCACTGTAGATATGAGCAGGATAATTCCTGATACATTTGTGCATAATCCTGAATTACTTGCTGTGAAAAAAGATACTGCCATATTAACTCCGGGAGTTGGGAATACCTTATCTCTTTCACATCCGGCCTCTAAAATTATTTTTCAGTTTAAATCATTGCATTATTCTGTTTCCCGTCGTTCTGACCTCTATTATAAACTCAACGGTTTTGATGATGAGTGGAAATTACTAACTGAGATGTCTGAAACTGTTTACCCGAATTTACCCCCCGGCGACTATAAATTGATGGCTAAATCAGTGAACCCTGACGGATATGAATCACCTGAGATAAGTTTATTAAAGCTGGAAGTGCTGCCTCCATTCTGGAAACGAAATTGGTTTATTACCCTATCTTCTGTCGTTTTACTTGGATTGGTTTTTTATATTGGCAATCATATTTCACGAAAAAGATATAAACAAAAGTTATTTCATCTCCAGGGGAAGTATCGTTTGCAACTGGAGCGGGAACGGATTGCAAGAGAACTGCATGATAATGTAGGCTCCCAACTCACCTATCTTATCAATAAAATTGATGACGATTATCCTCTACTGGCTGTTAAAGAAGAAGCCGAAAAACTAAGCGGTTTTGCCCGCGGTACCATGCAGGAGTTGAGAGAAACCATTTGGGCCCTGGATAAAAAAGAAGTGCAGTGGGATGATCTCGAAAACAAGATCAGGTCACTGATCCGCCTTTATAAAAATGAAAAACATCATGCAGAACTTGAATGGAAAATTAACAACCAACTATTGCCTCCATTGAACCCGCTGGAGGCATTGAATATTTACCGGATTATCCAGGAAGCATTGAATAATGCAGAAAAATACAGCAATGCCGGGCAAGTGAAAGTATCAGCAGATCAGGACAACGGCCAATTATGTGTTGAAATAAAAGACAACGGGAAAGGTTTTAATAAACAGCAGCCCGAAAACGGGTATGGAATAAAGAACATGAAGAAAAGAGCGGAAGAAATGAATGGGGAATTATTGATTGAAAGTAACCCGGGCAAAGGTACCACTGTAAGACTACGGTTTTCCTGAAATCAACCTTTTTCATGATAATCCGGGAAGTGAGATGAGATTTATATTTACCAATTATACAATACAATGATATCTCTTGCAGTCACCGATGACAATGAATTGCTTCGTAGCAATATTATTGAGCGGCTCAAAGATGATTTTCACATCCTCTTTGAAGCCAGTTCTGCTAAAGGATTGCTGCGATTTTTAAAAGCAAATGAATTCACACATCATCCCCGGGTTATCCTCATGGATATAGAAATGGATGAAATGAACGGTATTGAAGCGACAAGGCTGGTAAAAGAAATAAACCCGGCCATAAAAATAATCATGCTGACCGTATTTGAAGATGATGATAAGGTTTTAAATGCTATTAAAGCCGGGGCCGATGGCTATCTGATAAAAGATGAGAAAAAGGAACGCATTATTGAATGCATTTATGATGTAATAAACGGCGGCTCATATATGAGTCCTTCCGTAGCTATTAAAACATTGAAATATTTGCAGAAAAATTATATCCCAAAAGAAGCTGTTCCCGGCAATCCACTTACACATCGTGAACAGGAAATTCTTCATCTGATTATAGATGGAAGCAGCTATGCTGATATTGCTGCCAGGTTGTTTATAAGCATGGCTACAGTTAAATCACATATATACCATATTTATGAAAAGCTTCATGTGAGCAATAAAATTGAAGCAGCAAAAAAAGCTACTAATAACCACTGGATATAAATAAGTATAGGAAATATACGACTCTATTCTTAGATTAACACAAATCATACAAAAGGATGATTGTCTCTGCTTCAGTTTTACGTCAATTTTATTCCTTATTTCTCCATCCTCACATCCCTTGAAACCATAATAGTTGCCGGCTCTGCATTTTTTTAATTGTAAAAAGGTTTTATGAGAAAATATTTATTCCTTTTATTTTTATCAGCCATTTCATTTTCTGTTGCAAAATCACAGGCAACCGGCGATTACCGCAGCGCAGCAAACGGCAATTGGAACTCTGCGGCTACATGGCAACGATATGATGGTACAAACTGGGTAGCAGCCGTTACGCCTCCCTCTTCAACAGATGGAGTGATCACCATTTTAAATACACATACTGTTACAGTAAACTTTGCTGTTACCGTCGACCAGGTCATAGTGGATAATGGAGGAACGTTAGCGCTTACTGGAAGTGGAATAACTATAGCTGATGGAACAGATGCAAATGATCTTACTATAAACGGTGCCTTTAACCAATCAGGCGGAACAGTTATAGGAACTGGGCATCTGTTAATAAACGGAACTGCAAACTGGACAGGAGGTTTTATAGATGTTTTTGCAACAACAATTGGAACAACCGGCTCTATGACGATCAATGTTACGGGAGATGTTCGATTATTTGATCCGCTAACAAATAATGGAACTATTAATTGGACAAATGGAGCTTTGCGTTTCCAGGGTGGCACAATCACTAATAATGGAACTTTTAACATAAGTAATACAGCAACAAATATTGAGAACTTCGGCGCCGGTACATTTACAAATAGTGCAACCGGAACTATTACTAAAAGTTCGGCAGGTACAACAGCACAGAACATCATTTTTAATAATAATGGAACATTTCAAGTAAGCGCTGGGAATTTTACCAATAGCAGCACTTTTACAAATACCGGTTCTGTTAGTTTTAGCAACAATGCTATTTTACAAAACAACAGCACGATGAATTTTAACACAGGCAGTTCAATGTCTGGTACAGGAAGCTTTAATCAAACCAGTGGCACAGTCAGTTTTAATCTTGCGATCGGTATCGTGGCTACCATTACAATCAATCATTCCGGCGGAGTTATTGCGGGCACTGGTTCAATAACTGTTAATGGTACATTCAACTGGACAAGTGGTAATTTGAATTGTGCTGCAACTCTTGCAGCCACTGCCACCATGTCCATTAATGCAACAGGGGATACACGTTTATTAAATGCTCTTACCAATAATGGAACTATCAACTGGACAAACGGAGCTTTCCGTTTCCAGGGTGGTACTGTTACCAACAATGCTGCCTTTACAATTAGTAATACAGCGGGGAATTTTGAAAACTTTAGTAGCGGTACGTTTACAAACAGTGCAACAGGTACCGTTACTAAGACCACATCTGGTGTAAATGCAACGAATACCATCAATATTACCTTCAATAACAATGGCACGTTACAATTAAATTCAGGAACATTAGTCAACCTTTCCACGTTCACCAATACGGGTTCTGTTGTATTTACATCCACAACAATACTGCAGAATGTAAGCACAATGAATTTTAATGCAGGAACTTCCTTAACAGGCACCGGAAGTTTTAATAATACAGCCGGCACTTCAAATTTTAATCTTGCACTAATCCTGGCCTCCACCATAACTATTAATTTGTCCGGTGGAACAATAGCAGGTTCAGGCTCACTTACCACAAACGGTAATATGAACTGGACAAATGGGAATCTAAATTGCTCAACAACTCTAAATGCAACGGCCACGATGACCATTAATGCAACTGGTGATGTAAGATTGATCAATACACTTGTTAATAATGGAACGATTAACTGGACCAATGGCCCATTTCGATTTAATGGAGGCACACTCACCAATAATGCTGCATTCAATATCAATAATACAGCAGCAAACATTGAAAACTTCAGCAGCGGAACTTTTACAAACAGTGCAACAGGAACAATAACGAAAACATCGGCAGGTACAACCACACAGAACATTGTCTTCAACAATAACGGTACATTACAAATCAACGCAGGCAATTTTACTAATAACAGTGCCAGCACATTTACAAATACCGGTGCTGTAAATTTTAGCAATAGCACTATACTGCAAAATGGAGGTACAATGAATTTTAATGCCGGTAGCTCAATGACCGGAACAGGAAGCATTAACCAAACCAGTGGTACGTTGAGCTTTAACCTGGCTATAATCATAATTTCAACCATTACAATCAATCATTCAGGAGGAACCATAGCCGGCAGCGGCTCTCTAACTGATGATGGACCCTACAACTGGACAAACGGAAATCTTAACTGCGTGACAATATTAAGTGCAACGGCAGTAATGACAATCAATGCCACCGGTGATGTAAGAATACAAAACACTTTAACCAATAATGGCACTATTAATTGGACAAATGGTCCATTTCGATTTAATGGCGGCACACTTACTAATAATGCTGCATTCAATATCAGTAATACAGCTGCAAACATTGAAAACTTCAGCAGCGGAACTTTTACAAACAGTGCAACAGGAACAATAACGAAAACATCGGCAGGTACAACCACACAGAACATTGTCTTCAACAATAACGGTACATTACAAATCAACGCAGGCAATTTTACTAATAACAGTGCCAGCACATTTACAAATACCGGTGCTGTAAATTTTAGCAATAGCACTATACTGCAAAATGGAGGTACAATGAATTTTAATGCCGGTAGCTCAATGACCGGAACAGGAAGCATTAACCAAACCAGTGGTACGTTGAGCTTTAACCTGGCTATAATCATAATTTCAACCATTACAATCAATCATTCAGGAGGAACCATAGCCGGCAGCGGCTCTCTAACTGATGATGGACCCTACAACTGGACAAACGGAAATCTTAACTGCGTGACAATATTAAGTGCAACGGCAGTAATGACAATCAATGCCACCGGTGATGTAAGAATACAAAACACTTTAACCAATAATGGCACTATTAATTGGACAAATGGTCCATTTCGATTTAATGGCGGCACACTTACTAATAATGCTGCATTCAATATCAGTAATACAGCTGCAAACATTGAAAACTTCAGCAGCGGAAGTTTTACCAACACCGCAACTGGTGTAGTAACAAAATCTTCAGCAGGCACAACAACTATAAACATTAATTTTTCTAACTCGGGTATTATTAAAGGTATCGGAACATTGAGTTTTACAACAACTTTTACCAACAATGGAACAATTGCGCCCGGGCTTTCACCCGGCATCCTCGTTTTAAATGGAACCGAACCATTTAGTGCAAATAGTATTTTAAGTGCAGAAATAATGAATGGCACCGGTGCAAGCACAGGTCATGATCAATTGCAAAGGGATGGAAATCTAACATTAAACGGAACCTTAACGGTTGTGGAAACCGGCACTGTACCGGATGGTGATTATATTATAATAGTCCTGACTACCGGAACGATTACCGGTACATTCTCTTCCACGAATTTACCAACGGGCTATTCTGTTATTTACAATGCAAATAATGTAGTGGTGAGAAAAGGTGCATTGGCTACTTTTTACCAGGATATGGATGGTGATGGTTATGGTAATCCGGCTGTTTCTCAACAGGCCGCATCCCCTCCACCGGGATATGTTGCTGATAATACAGATTGTAATGATAATAATGCAAACATTCATCCTGGTGCAACTGAAGCTTGTAATGGAGTGGATGACGATTGTGATGGTGCTACTGACGAGAATGTCACTTCGACTTTCTACCAGGATAGCGACGGCGATGGATTTGGCAATCCTGCTGTTTCGCAGCAAGCATGTACCGCACCAACCGGCTATGTTGCAAATAATACAGACTGTAATGATGCGGACGCAACGCTTAATCCAAACACACAATGGTTCCTTGATGCGGATAACGATAGCTATTATACCGGCAGTGCCGTGACACAATGTACAAGCCCGGGCGCAGGTTATAAGAAAAGCGGATTGCTTGGCGGCAATGATTGCAATGATAATAATACAAATGTATTTCCCGGTGCTACAGAAATATGCAATGGCATAGATGATGATTGTGATGGACAGGTAGATGAAGGTGGAGTTTTAAATACATTCTACCTGGATAATGATGCTGATGGTTTTGGAAATCCCGCTGTATCACAACAGGCATGTGCAGCACCACCGGGTTATGTTGCTAATAATACTGATTGCAACGATAACAATTCGGCAATCAACCCGAACACTGAATGGTTTTTGGATGCCGATAACGATAATTATTATACAGGAAATGGAATCACCCAATGTACCAGCCCGGGCGCCGGGTACAAGTTCTCTGGTTTAACTGGCGGTAATGACTGCAACGATAACAATCCTAATATTCATCCGGGTGCAACAGAAATCTGCAATAACATTGATGACGATTGCGACGGGCAAGTGGATGAAGGCACACAACCGGTAACGTGGTACCAGGACCTGGATGCTGACGGATTTGGAAATCCTGTTGTCAACCAGTCTTCCTGCACGCAACCACCAGGATATGTTTTGAATAATTCAGATTGCAATGATAATAATGCTAACATTCATCCTAATGCAACAGAAGTATGCAATGGAATGGATGATGACTGCGATGGGCAAATTGATGAAGGGGTACAAACCACATTCTATCGTGATCTTGATGGCGATGGTTTTGGAGATCCGGCTGTGACACAACAGGCATGCACCGCACCGGCTGGTTATGTTGCAAACAATACAGATTGCAATGACAATAATGCAAACATTCATCCAAATGCAACAGAAGTTTGCAATGGCGTGGATGATGATTGCGACGGTCAGATTGATGAAGGCGTTCAATCCACATTCTATCGCGACTTTGATGGCGATGGTTTTGGAAATCCTGCTGTGACACAACAAGCATGCACGGCACCTGAAGGTTATGTGTCAAACAATACTGATTGCAATGATAATAATGCCAACATTCATCCAAATGCAACGGAAGTTTGCAATGGTGTGGATGATGATTGCGATGGCCAGATTGATGAAGGCGTTCAACCCACATTCTATCGTGACCTTGATGGAGATGGATTTGGAAATTTAAACAATACAATTCAAGCATGCACGGCACCGGCTGGTTATGTAGCAAACAGCACCGATTGCAATGACAACGACAATACCGTTTATCCGGGAGCTACTGAAATCTGTGATGATAAGGATAATGATTGTGATGGGCAGATTGATGAAGGAGCAGTTCCTGTTCCATGGTATCGCGATGCAGATGGAGACGGTTTTGGCAATGCTGCCATTTCGCAAACTTCATGTTCTCAACCGGAAGGATACGTAAATAACAACACCGATTGCAATGACAATAATGCAAACATTCATCCGAATGCACCAGAGGTTTGCAACGGAGTGGATGATGATTGCGATGGTCAAATTGATGAAGGCGTGCAAACCACATTCTATCGTGATCTTGATGGCGATGGTTTCGGAAACGCGGCAGTGACACAACAGGCATGCGCAGCACCGGCAGGTTTTGTTGCAAACAATACAGATTGCAATGATAATAATTCAAACATTCATCCAAACGCAACAGAAGCTTGCAACGGAGTGGATGATGATTGTGACGAGCAAATTGACGAAGCTGTGCAAACTACTTTCTATCGTGATCTTGATGGTGATGGTTTTGGAAACCCGGTGGTGACACAACAGGCATGCGCAGCACCTGCAGGGTTTGTTGCAAACAATTCCGATTGTAACGATAATAATGCAGCAATATTTCCAGGTGCCACCGATGTATGCGCTAATGGCCTAGATGATGATTGCGATGGACAGGTTGATGAAGGATGCGTTGGCAATGACAATGATGGCGATGGATTTACAGTGGCCCAGGGTGATTGTAATGATAATAATCCTGCAATCAACCCGGGTGCTGCAGAAATATGCGGCAACTATACAGATGACAACTGCAATGGTTATGTGGATGAAAACTGTCTGCCCGATTTACCAGTAATAACTTTAAGAACTTATCCGGTGAAAGAAGGTGATGAGGGCATAAATCTTTTGAATGTGGAAGTAAAGGTAGATCGTCCTGCACCGACACAGTTGCAACTAAATTATGCCACTTCAAGTGAAGATGCAACTGCAGACCTGGATTATTTAGCAACAAACGGATCCTTGATCATTCCTGCAGGCGCCTCATCGGGTATTGTACAAGTGGGTGTCATAGGCGATATTCTAAGGGAAAGCAATGAAAGATTCCGTTTGAATTTCACTATCCCAATAAATGTAGTGATAGAAGGAGATCCTTACAGCAGGATAATGATAATTGATGATGATAAAGGCGGGAATAATACCCGGATATCAAATAGATTAGAAATGCCAGAGGCTGAAATCGGACAGCTTTTGAAAATCCCCAATATAGTCCGTAGAAATCAGATTTGGAACATTCCTGCAAAAATGACAATTGATAATGAAATTGTGATCTTTAATATGCAGGGGAAAATAATTTTTAAAGTAAAGAATTATAGAAACAATGTCCCATTACCAAATGTAAACTCAGGCATTTATTTTTACCAGTTAATGTGCCGGAATGAAAAAGGGGAAATGATACGACGAAACGGTAAATTGTTTATCACTGAATAACAAAAGGCTCTCCCAATTATCCGGGGGAGCTTTTTTATATCATTTATTAAATTACATTAGCTACGCATATTCACATATTGTAAAGGAAATCCGGGGTTTGAAGTTTTACAAAGTTGAATTACCTCCTGGAGAT
>CAZOOT010000100.1:0-12072 GCA_964581455.1 uncultured Chitinophaga sp.
TATTCAATTTAAAAATAAAGGCACTAATCCTTTTTCCATTTCAGCACCATCCGCTTATTTATCGGCAAGAACAATCAACCGCAGAACCAAATTTGGAATTGCTGTTGACAGCACGGACCTGCCTATTACCCCAAGGTATATTGACAGTATTAGATCAGTAGCAAATGTTACTATTCTGAACCGGTCGAAATGGATGAACCAGGTAGTAATAATGACAACTGATCCCGCTGCACTGACAAAAATCAATTCGTTTTCATTTGTTCAATCTACCAATCCTATTGCAGCCAGAATTGCGCATGGCTCACCAAGTTCGGTTGAAAAATTCTTTAATGAAACTTCAGAACCTGTAAACAATATTTTCTCTGAAAACACCAATAACCTGAATTTGAATTATGGTCAAAGCTTCGGGCAGATCAATATTCATAACGGGCAGTTTCTGCATGATCGTGGATTCCAGGGACAGGAAATGATCATCTCTGTTCTCGATGGCGGATACTTCAGCTATAAAACAAATCCTGCATTTGATAGTATAAGGCTAAATGGCCAGGTGCTTGGTGAATGGAATTTTGTAAATAACTCTCAGAATACCGATATTTTTTCTGCTCATGGCATGAATTGTCTATCTACGATTGCAGCCAACAGGCCTGGTATCATGGTAGGAACTGCACCTCAGGCAAAATTCTGGTTATTCCTAACTGAAGATGTTTTCAGTGAATACCCGATTGAAGAAGTGAATTGGGCAGCTGCTGCCGAATTTGCAGATAGTGTGGGTACAGATGTGATCTCTTCTTCCTTAGGCTACCAGGATTTTGATAACCCCCAGTTTGATTATTTATATGCAGCAAGAAATGGATATACATCCATTGTTACCCGTGCTGCTGACTTAGCTGCCAAAAAAGGAATAATTGTAATGAACAGTGCCGGCAACTATGGTGCATTGGCTGATCAGCGAAAATATGTTTCATGCCCTGCCGATGGAGATAGTGTAGTGGCTGTTGGAGCTACCAATATGTCCGGTACTATAGCAAGTTTTTCCAGTTGGGGTCCAAATTCTGCTGGAAAAGTAAAACCAAACATTGTTTCTGTGGGTCAGGGAACAATTATAGCAAATACAGCTGGCAACCCCGTTGCTTCAAATGGTACTTCATTTTCCAATCCAAATATTGCAGGCTTAATTACAAGTTTATGGGGAGCTTTTCCTGAATTTAGTAATATGAAAATTATTGATGCTGTACAGAAAAGTGCTCATAAATTCAGTTCGCCTGATGATCGGTTTGGTTATGGAATACCGAACATGAGAACTGCCTTTTATTTATTGAAAAATGACAGAAGCCGTCAGCAATTTGGAACTGCAGGTTGGTTCAAGGCTAATCCGAATCCTTTTACCACGCAGATCAATGCATCATTTATAGCCGATAATTCAGGTACTGTAAAGTTGTATTTAAAAAATATCAATGGCATAAAATTAGACAGCACAAACTTTGTTGTGGATTCTTTGGATTACAAAACGCATAGTTTCTTAAACCTTGGCTCACTGCCGGCTGGTTTCTATTATTTACAATATAAAAGCAATGCAAAAGACAGTACCATCACACTTACAAAAGGATCGGATCTTTTTACATCAGATTGGATCAAGGTTTTTCCAAACCCGTTTAGCGACCAGGTAAATATTTATTTCATTGCACAGCAAACTGGCAATGTTTCTTTAAGCCTATTTGATACAAAAGGCAGATTGATTCGTAATAAGAATATTTCATCCGTGCAAAAAGACAATGTATATTATGTAGATCTTCCAATAGCTGCAAAACTGAGCCGCGGAATATATACTTTACGATTCACTGATGGTAAAAATAAAAAAAGCGTAAAACTGTTTAAGAATTAATTGACCTTCACCCGTATCCCTCTCTTTCGGAGAGAAGTTCAGGATGAGAAGCTCTTAAACACAGCTACAAACATCGAATCGGCTTTAGCTTCATAGCCTTTTAAGATTTCCAAATTAATCAACTTAAGCTTGAATTGCTGTTCAATGAATTCAGCCACTTCTTCATTTTCTTTTCTGAAAACAGAACAGGTGATATAAACAAAAGTGCCACCGGGCTTTAACTGAGAAATCACATTTGAAACAATTTGCTTTTGCACCTTTGCATAATTTGCAATCTTATTTTCACTGAAAAAATATAATTGTTCCGGGGTGCGACTCCAGGTTCCACTGCCGGTGCAAGGCACATCTGCCAATATAATATCATACAATTCTTTCCCTGCTTTATACTTCTCAGCTACAAGGTCAACCACCTGATTGGTATAACTTTTAATACCGGCAAGCTGAAATCTTTTTTTAAGATTAGCCATGATACTTTCCCTCATATCAGAAACAGTCAAACTGATTTTTGGATGGAGGTCATAAGCCATGATGGATTTTCCACCACTGCCTGCGCAGCAATCCCAAACAGATATTTTCGATTGTATATTTTCAATTGAAGATTTAATGTAGTCCCCGGTTTTTTGAGAGTTGAGATCCTGGATGACAACTTCTTTATCTATTTCCAATATGACATCAATTTTTGATGCGTTTGGCAAAGCCAGGCAATTTTCATGTATTGCTTCAAATAAAATACCGGCTGCATTTAATTTTTCTTTTACAAGCTTTTCTTTCCCGGGACGAATTCTGATAAACAGATCAGGCTGAATAAAAAAAGATTCTCCGAATTTTTCAAAATCAATCCCCTTACTCAATTCATCTTTCCAGGGGAACACATTGTCAATTGATAATTGTGCATTGAACATTGAACATTTTTCTTCAATACCCAAACCAACTTTTGAATTCCATTCCGGCTTCAATGCTTCAAGTATCCCATTTGAATCTTTTGTACATAAAAACAAAGCAATAAGAATTTTTTCATCCAGTGAAACATTCATCACTGCTTTTCCGAATCTGAAAAAACTATAACAAAGCTGGCTGATCTGCTTCCTGTCCTTTGAACCATATTTTTTATTGGCTGAAAAAAACTTTTTTAAAAATGAAGCAAAAGGCTCTTCACCTTTATATTGTTTAAGAATTTCTTTTGTGCTGTTGAGATATGAATGAAAGCGGCTCATCCGGCAAACATAAATGTAAAAAGCGATTGTACTTCTACAATCGCTTTTTTTCTTAAAAGAAGCAAGAAGGAAATTAACA
Source organism: uncultured Chitinophaga sp. (assembly GCA_964581455.1). GTDB lineage: Bacteria > Bacteroidota > Bacteroidia > Chitinophagales > Chitinophagaceae > VBAS01. The sequence continues at coordinate 3,176 of CAZOOT010000100.1, forward strand.
AACTAATTCCATGCCCTATACTCATCGTGAGTATCATATATGTCCTTGAATCCGATAACCTGGCCATCCTCATTAAACTCCCAGATCATACACCATATAGATTCTGTTTTTTTACCTGTCTTTTTGATTTTTGCTTTGTAAAAACCGGTAACTACTACCAGATCTTTGCTGTTTTTTGTTTCTTCAAAATAGTGTTCTGGTCTCATTTCCAGGATCTCAACATTTTTTTCAAGTTCATTAAAGAACCTTTTCACTTCATTTTTTCCCTTATAGGTTCCTGCATAAGGGATGTCTGGTTTACCCATTACAGTCCAGTTTACCTGTGGGTGTAATTCAGAGATAATGCTTTCAATATCTCCGTTGCTGAAAGCTTCATAAATATTTTTCACTTTCAGATCATTGTGCACTAATACTTCCATAATCGTAAGTTTTAAAGGTTAGAAAAATTAAAACAGCTTCTTGCTTCTGTTCTTAAGGAAAGTACCATTCTATCCAAGAGTAAAAGCCTGAATAAATTGACAGAAGTATCCGTTAATTTATTCCAATAAAATTTAAAGGGATTAGTAAGTAAAGAATAAATCAGGACAAAAAGTTCAGATGATTTGCAGAATTATAAAAATATTTTTTTGCACATTCATAAATGAAAAATTGAAAACAAAATCAAATAAACTGTTTTACAATCATCTATATTCATTCAAAAATGTCTGAATAGTTTTCAACATTTTCAAAATTGAGTAACAAAAAAAGTTTTTTTGAAAATCGATCAGAGTTCCAGCAACGCCTTCACCGGATCTTTCCCAAATAATAGTTGCTCCGGATTTTCCAGTAATTCTTTTACCCTTACCAAAAAACCAACTGACTCCCGTCCGTCAATAACACGATGGTCATAGCTTAATGCCAGATACATCATGGGTTTGATGACCACCTGGCCTTTTTCAGCAATGGGTCTTTCTTCTATTTTATGCATGCCGAGGATGGCACTTTGGGGAATATTGATGATCGGGGTACTTAACAATGATCCAAACACACCGCCATTGGTAATGGTAAATGTGCCGCCGGTTAATTCATCCATGGTAAGTTTATTATCTCTTGCCTTACCTGCAAGTTCAATTACCTTCATCTCGATACCGGCCATGCTCAGGCTTTCTGCATTACGAATTACCGGCACGGTCAAGCCTTTTGGTGTAGAAACAGCTATGGAAATATCGCAATAGTCATGATAAATCAAATGGTCATTATCCAGGTAGGCATTCACAGCAGGCCATTCCTGCAAAGCAAAACAACAGGCTTTGGCAAAGAAGCTCATAAAACCAAGTCCCACCCCATGTATTTCTTTAAACTTGTCCTTGTACTTATTCCTGATCTCCATTACCGGCTGCATATTCACTTCATTAAAAGTGGTCAGCATTGCCGTCGTATTTTTTGCTTCCACCAGCCTGCGGGAAATGGTTCTGCGAAGATTGCTCATCTTTTCCGCCTTCTCATTTCTTGAAAATAATTCTGCTCCGGGTTGACGACCCGGGTTATTCAAAGCCGCCAGCACATCCTCTTTTAATATTTTACCCGAAGCTCCGGTAGCGGTAACTTTTTTTGTATCTACTTTTTTATCAGCGATCATGGCTGCTGCCAGGGGAGATGCTTTTACATCTGCAACAACTTTTTCATCTACAAATTCAACTGCTGCTGTTTTAGTTTCTTTTTTCTTTTTTTCAGCAACCGGTGCTCCGTTAGAAGATGCTGGCTTTGTCGCAGACTCATCAATAGATGCCAAAAGATCCCCGATCTTTAAAGTATCTCCTTCACTGATGGAAGCCAGCTTTATTATACCGGCTTTTTCCGCATTTACTTCAAAAGTAGCTTTCTCACTTTCCAGTTCTGCAATCACTTCATCCCTTTCCACATAATCACCATCATTCTTTGTCCATTTCAGCAAAGTCACTTCGCTGATTGATTCACCTATTGTTGGAACTTTAATGTCAATCATGTTACCAATTATATTTTAAAGTCAAAATTAAAAAGTAAAAAGTAAAATTTTTTTCATTTTTGAATTTTGACTTTTGATTTTATATCGAAAATGCTGTTTCCACAATCTCTGCCTGCTCCTGTGCATGCACTTTTGCATAGCCTGTTGCCGTTGCAGCAGATGGTTGCATTCAGAACACACCGTAAATAATTGTTTACAGGTTCATTTGTAAAAACGATGCTGCTCCCATATTCAAGGGTTCTTCCTGTACCCAAAACCAGGTCGCCTGGTTGTATTTTGCATAAAGGGTTTCCAATTGTTTTAAAGGCAAAGGATATAATTGTTCAACCCTTATTATCGCAACATCTTTTCTTTTTTCTTTTTGCTGCATTTCCGCCAGGTCAAAATATATTTTACCACTGCAGAATAAAACCTTTTTTACTTTTTTTACTTCTGCATAATTGTCATCAATTACTTCCCTGAAACCACCTTTTGTAAATTCCTCCATTGCTGAATAAGAATCCACATGCCTCAGATTAGCTTTTGGAGAAAAATTAATTAATGGTTTTCTGAATGGCCAGGCCAGTTGTCTTCTCAAAGCATGAAATAAGTTTGAAGCCGTGGTGATATTGGTGGACACCATATTCAGCTCTGCCCCCATTTGTAAAAATCTTTCCATCCTTGCACTGCTATGTTCCGGTCCCTGTCCTTCATATCCATGAGGCAATAACAAAGTCAATGCATTCATCCGATTCCATTTCTGTTCTCCCGAAGAGATAAACTGGTCGATCATCGTTTGGGCAACATTGCTGAAATCTCCAAACTGTGCTTCCCACAATACCAAAGCGTTCGGATTTGCCAGAGAATATCCGTATTCAAAACCCATCACACCGTATTCACTCAATAAAGAATTATAAATTCTGAACTTACCTGCAGCTCCCGGAATTTCACTCAAGCGGTTATAGGCTTTATTGTTATTCTCATCCCGCAGCACTGCATGCCGGTGACTGAAAGTACCTCTTCTTACATCCTGTCCGCTCATCCGCACATCTTTTCCATCCAGTAAAAGCGTTCCATAAGCCATTAACTCTGCAGTTGCCCAGTCAATTTTTCTTTCAGTTTCAAATAATTTTATTTTATCGTTTAAAATTTTTTCAACTTTTCTTAAAGGTTTAAAATCAGCCGGCCATTTCATGATCGCCTCAAAAACAGTTTTAAAATTTTCTGCGCTTACAGCCGTTTCCGGTGATTGTTCAAAATCTTCAACTGTAGCACGGCGAAGTTTTTTCCATTCCAGTTCCGGCGGCTGGTAATGATAGGGTAAAGGTTTTTGTTTTACTTCATCCAGTCTTTCCTGCAGATCATCCCAGAATTTTTTCTCCATTTCTTTTGCCAGTTCCTGTGCATCCGGTTCTCCATTCTCCAATAAATACTTTATATACATTTCCCTGGGATTTGCATGCTTATCAATTAACGCATACAAATGCGGCTGTGTAAATTTCGGATCATCACCTTCATTATGTCCATGTTTCCGATAGCAAACCATATCAATAAATATATCCGAATTGAATTTTTGCCTGAATCTTGTTGCTATCTCCACGCATTTCACTACGGTTTCCGGATCATCGCCATTTATATGTATCACCGGTGCCTGTATTGCAGCAGCCAATGAAGTACAATAATCCGAACTCCTGGCATCATCAAAATCTGTAGTAAACCCGATCTGGTTATTGATCACAAAATGTATAGTACCTCCGGTATAATAACCTTTCAGGTAACTCATCTGTAAAACTTCATACACAATTCCCTGTCCTGCTACAGAAGCATCACCATGTATCAGGATCGGAAGAATTTTATCATAATCACTTCCATACATGATATCGGCTTTGGCCCTGGAAAATCCAACCACCACAGGATCCACTGCTTCAAGGTGGGAAGGATTGGGCATCAGTTTCAGATGCATGGTTTTTCCGTCATGTGTTTTTACTTCGCTTCCAAAACCCATATGATATTTTACATCTCCGGTACCCATGGTTTGATCCATCTTGGCTGTTCCTTCAAATTCGCTAAAGATCTGCTCATAGGTTTTGCCCATGATGTTTGCTAAAACATTCAACCTGCCGCGGTGTGCCATACCTATCACTACTTCCTGAACTTCGTTTGCAGCAGCAGTATTTATAATTGCATCCAGTGCAGCTATGGTCGTTTCTCCACCTTCTAATGAAAATCTTTTTTGCCCTACATATTTTGTATGCAAAAATTTTTCAAACATCACCCCCTGGTTCAGTTTTTCCAATATGCGTTTCCTTTTTTCAAGAGAAAGTGTGTTATGAATATTTTTTTCAAACTCATTGGTAAGCCAATCTACTTTTTCCTGGTTACTGATGTATTTGAATTCAATACCCACATGATGGGCATAGCATTTTTCCAGATGTGAAACGATATTTCTTAAAGTAGTAGCCCCCAGCCCGATCAGGCTGCCGGCATAAAATGTTTTATCCAGGTCGGCTTCAGTGAAACCAAAAAACTTTAGATTAAGATTAGCACCCCTGTCCTTTCTTTCACGAATGGGATTTGTTTTTGCGATCAGGTGCCCTTTGTTACGATAACCCAGGATCATCCTGTAAACTCCAAGTTCTCTTTTCCAATCAACAGTTGATTGATCAGTTTCAACCTGTGCAGTTGCAGGAGTTAATTCATGCACTGCAGTACCGTTTCCGCCTGCAGGTTGAATGGCATTTGCAATTGCAAAATCAAATCCCTCAAAAAATTTTTTGAACTCCGGGTCTATACTCTCAGGGTTCTTTAAAAAATCCTGGTATAAATTCTCTATAAAAGCCGGGTGCTGGCTTGTGATATACTGCAAATCTTTCATTTCAATTGTTTGGCTGACCACTTTGGGCTGCAAATATCCGCTAAAAAACCGAAAAAGCTGTCATTTTGAATAGCTTAGAGAACTTATGATTCCGGCTCTATGTCCCTGATCAACAGTGGTTGTGTCACTCACTTCTACTGTGGGTAATTCTATTCAGCAATTTTCTAATTAAAACCTTGAAAATTTGGCAGGTAGCCTGTGCAACCCTACCTTTGCCATCCTTAAAAACAAGAGTAAATGGCTAATCACAGTGCAACAAAAAAAGACGTTCGTCAGGCAGCAAAGCGTCGCGACAGAAATAAGTATTATGGCAAAACTACCCGTAATGCCATTCGTAAACTGGATGAAATAAAAGATGCAAAAGAAGCAGCAGCTAAAATACCTGCTACATCTTCTATGATCGACAAGCTGGCTAAAAGAGGTGTCATTCATAAAAACAAAGCTGCCAATCTGAAAAGAAAGCTTGTAAAAAGAATCAACAAACTGGCTAAATAAGTTTTTGAATAAATTATTTGAAAGGCATTCCATATCGGGATGCCTTTTTTATTTTTAACACTTAAACCACACACATGAAAAAACTGATCATCGGATGCTCATTTCTTTTCAGCAATCTTATTTATTCCCAAAACATCAACACCGTTTTTGAAAAAAGCAAGGGTACACAAACGCCAACCTATTTTGAAATCATCAACTGGTGGCAGAAACTGGATGCCCAATCCGGAAAAATAAAAATGCTGACAATGGGAATGACTGATGCAGGCTATCCGTTGCATCTCATGGTGATTGCCAATAATGGTGATTATAATTTTGACAATATCAGGAAAAACAATAAAAGGGTTATTCTTATCAACAATGGAATTCATCCTGGTGAACCGGATGGCATAGATGCGAGTATGTTACTGGCGAGAGATATTGTAAACAATAAACTAAACCTTCCTGATAATATTATTTTAGCCATCATCCCGGTTTATAATATCGGTGGATGTCTGAATCGGAGTGCTAACTACAGAGTTGATCAGAATGGACCCGAAGAATTCGGATTTCGTGGCAATAGCCAGAACCTCGATCTGAATAGGGATTTCATCAAATCCGATTCAAAAGAAGCCAGGGCATTTGCTGAAATATTTCATCTGACAGATCCCGATGTTTTTTTAGATAACCATGTAAGCAATGGCGCCGATTACCAGCATGTGATGACATTGATTTGCACACAGCATAATAAACTGGGTGGAGTAATGGGTGAATTCTTGAATAAAAATTTTGAACCTGGACTTTATGCCAGCATGAAAGAAAAAGGACTTGACCTGATTCCTTATGTCAATTCATTTGGTGATTCACCGGACAATGGCTGGCCGGAATTTATAGAAGGACCAAGATACAGCAGCGGCTATGCTGCACTCTGGCACACTTTTTCATTTATTGCAGAAACACATATGCTAAAACCCTATGGTCAGCGGGTAATGGCCACTTATGAATTAATGAAAAGCATTATTGATTTTACTTTCAGGAACAATACTGTAATAAAACAATTGAGAGATCAGACAAAAAATTCAGTAAAAACCCAGGTAGAATTTCCAATCAGTTGGGTACTTGACCGTACTCAACACGCTAAAAGATTATACAAAGGATATGAATCAGGTCGCAAACCAAGCGAAGTGTCAGGTTTACCCAGATTATATTATGACAGAACAAAACCCTATGAAAAAGAAATTCCATTTTATAATTTTTATAAACCGTTTGCTTTCATTCAAAAACCAACTGCCTATATCATTCCTCATGGTTGGTGGAAAGTAATTGAACTTTTAAAGATCAATAAAGTGCAGATGACTGCACTAAAAAAGGATACGATAATTGAAGTAGAAGTTTACCGGATAGATGATTATAAAACAGCGGCAAGACAATTTGAAATGCACCATATCAACAGTGTTGTAAAAACCAGTACATCTGTTCAAAAAGTACAATTCCGAAAAGGTGATTTATACATTCCAATGAACCAGTCCGCCAACCGGTTTTTAATCGAAACGCTGGAACCCACTGCTGCTGACTCCTATTTTGCCTGGAATTTTTTTGATGGCATCCTGGGACAAAAAGAAGGTTATTCTGCCTATGCATTTGAAGATATTGCTGCAGATTATTTAAAAAGTAATAAGGTTTTAAAAAATAAATTAGAAGAAAAAAGAGCTGTCGATACAGCATTTGCAAAAAACGGAAGAGCACAATTGAATTTTGTTTATGAAAACTCTCCTTGGTTTGAAACAAATTATTTGATGTACCCTGTTTTTAGAGTTAAAAAATAATTTAATCATCCGGTTGTCCGAAAAAAGTTATTACATTTAAGACAATCAAGATATTATGTTATTACATGTTCATCCGGAAAACCCTCAGCCAAGATTAATTAAACAAATTGTTGAAAAATTGAAGTCTGGAGGAATCATTATTTACCCAACGGATACCGTTTATGGATTGGGTTGTGATATCCTTCAGCAATCTGCTGTAGAAAAAATTTGCCAGATAAAAAAAGTGGATCCTAAGAAAGCACAGCTTTCATTTGTGTGCTCCGATTTATCCCACCTGAGTGATTATACCCGGCCGTTTTCAAATTCTGTATTTCGTATATTAAAAGAACATTTGCCCGGGCCTTATACATTTATTTTGTCTGCCAGCAAAATGGTTCCGAAGATTCTGGTGAATAAAAAAGATACAATTGGGTTAAGAATTCCGGATAATAAAATTTCCATGGCAATTATCAAAGAATTGGGAAGACCCATACTTAGTGCTTCTTTACCCGGCGAATTGGTGGAAGATTATACGGATCCTGAAATCATGCAGGAAAATTTCAGGAATGAAGTAGACTTCATTATCCATGGTGGTATTGGCGGCACGGTACCCTCAACTGTTATCGACCTTACTGGCAATGAACCACTTTTAGTACGCCAGGGATTAGGTGAATGGGAATGATGCTCCAGTCTAAAAATCTTTTCTGGTTATTGTTCATTTATTTTTAATCAAACGCAAAATTTTTCCATAAGTCAGTATCCGCCAAATCCATTCCAGTGGGCCATAATTAAAATATTTTAACCAGTAGGTGCTGAAAAGAATTTGAAAAAGATACATGCCGATAGCGATTTGAAAAAATAAAGTAGGCCCGATTTTCCCCCCGACACCCATGCCCACATCATAAAAAATAAAAATGCCCATGAATGTTTGCATGATATAGATCGTCAGTGCCATTCTTCCAATGGGTGCCAGTAATTTCCATCGGGAATTCCCTTTTGTTTTTTCCCAATGCAAGCAAAGCCAGCAAGTATATGCCAGGCTCAATGGCACGACACTGGTAGCATAAAGCGTAGTTTGGATCAAACCCAGAGGATGCGGAACATTTTTTCCGATGATAGTAAAATATGTCAAAGCCAGGCCACTTGGTATGCCGATGATCATACCCCATTTCTTTAATTGCTTAAATAAAGGAATATATTTTTCCAACTGCTGGTACATCATTTTTCTGCCCACCAAAAAACCAAGCAAAAACATGCCCAGCACTTTGGGCATCCGGTTGCTTTCAATTATATAAGCATATCGGTATAGCCAGCCCGATGCCTGCCAGTTGCGCCATGCCTGCCAACCATTTCCTTCAATAAAAAGATATTGACGCCAGCTATCATCTGTAGGCATCCCGGTTTTTTTATCAATGCCCAAAGCAAAATCTTCGAGAAAAGCTCCGGTTCTTATATCCAACAATACTTTGATGGTATCTATCAGAATAGGTGAGGCTATAAGTATGATTGCCCAAATCAGCAATGTTCTGTCCGAACATTTTCTGAACAATGGCAGCAACATGCCCAGTAAAGCATATAAAAAAAGAATATCCCCTTCCCACAACAACAATAAGTGTCCGGCCCCGATCAGTAAAAGAATAAATAATCTCCGGTAAAATATTTTCAGTGGATTGATCCCTCTTTGTTCATTCCGGATCAGGATAATGGAAAACCCGATCCCAAAGAGCAGGGAGAAAAGACTGTAAAATTTTCCATTCACAAAGGATAACTCCAGTATTCCTAA
>CAZOOT010000101.1:0-12056 GCA_964581455.1 uncultured Chitinophaga sp.
TGTTCAAACTTTTTTATATTGAGAAAAATGATGATTTGGGATAGCTGTTTTATTTACTTTACCCAGATAATCGGGACCATTAAGTTATAAGTTTTTCCTTCGGTTCGATTACCTTAATTTCGAGGCAACATTGAAACGAAACTCAAGAAAAAAACCAACACTAAATGAAGACAGTAATTATTCCTATTGACTTTTCTGAAACCTCCTTAAATGCTGCCCGTTATACAGCTGAAATGCTTAGTGGTAAAGCAGATGCCAGTATAATACTTTACAACATGTATAAACATGATGATGAAGCTGAAACAGCAAAAACTTATCTTGAAAGCATCAGAAAAGAATTGCTGGAGAAAGGTGATAAAAACATTGAATGTATACTTGAAAAGGGGAAAGACCTGATAGATTGCCTGGAAAGATTGGCATACCAGAAGACGGCAACATTGATCGTCATGGGAATTACCGGTAAAACATCTTTAAAACAGAAAATAATCGGTAGCCATACTTTAAAGATTGCCACATGTGATGTTTGCCCTGTATTGATTGTACCTGCACAGGCAAAATTCAACGGAGTAAATAACGTAGCATTGGCTTCAGATTTTAAGGATGTGGAAGAAGTAACCCCTGTTACTTACATAAAAAGAGTTCTCGATTTCTTTAAACCTAATCTTCATATTGTAAATGTCAACAGTGAAATTCATGTTACCTTAAATGAAGAATTGGTAAAAGAAAGAAACTGGCTGGAAGAACAGTTCAACGAATACAACCCTGAATTTTACTTTATCACCACTTTCGATTTCCTGGACACCATTGAACAATTTATCCAGGATAAGAACATTGATATAGTTATTAATGTTCCCCGGAATCATTCATTTTTTGACCGGATTTTTAAACCGAATTCCACAAAAAAACTGGCTTTTCACAGCAATATCCCGGTTTTAGCTGCTCATGAATAATGTTTTTTTGTTGTTTCCTTATTAGGTTTAAAGGCATTCTTGAGCTAGCTTTGTTTTCCCTAAAATCGATCACTGCATCATTTTTTGCCGCCATTACAACCCATAAGCGGCCTATCTTTTCGGGATTTTTGGATGCAGGAATGAAATAAGCTTTTATGAAGAATATTAAGTTGATTGAAGTGCCAACTGAAATTGGAGCCGGAACCCGTGGCGCCAGTCTTGGTGTGGAAGCTATCAAAATTGCTGCCATGGACTTCATGAGTAATTTTTTTATTCATTTTCCTTCAGAAAAAATTCCACACGAAAACAAATTGCTTTACGAACCCATCGAATCTCCATATGCCAAGCGAATAAAAGGCATCCAGGCTATGTATGAAAAAACAAGCAAAGCCGTGGCAGATTCCATAAAAAATAATTTTTTCCCTGTTGTATTAAGCGGTGATCATAGTGTTGCCGGGGCTACGATTACAGGCATAAAAATGGCAAAACCAAAAAGTAAATTAGGTGTGATTTGGATCGATGCACATGCCGATCTTCATACACCCTATACTACCCCATCAGGAAATGTACATGGTATGCCATTGGCAATTGCAATTGCTGAAGACAATAAGGATTGCGCTGTTCATCAATTGGATGATGAAACAAAAAAATATTGGGACAATCTTAAAACGATGGGAAAAATTTCACCTAAAGTTTTACCGGAGGATATTGTAATTATTTCACTTCGGGATTATGAAAAAGAAGAAAAATACATTATTGACAAATACAACATCAAAGTAATTTCCACAAAAGAAGTAAGGAGTAAGGGCCCGGAAAACATTGTCCGGTCCGTTGTTCGTTACCTCGATGACTGCACAGATATCTATATAAGTTTTGATGTGGATTCTCTAGATTCATCTATTTCAAAAGGTACCGGAACTCCGGTGGGAAACGGTTTAAAGGAAAGGGAAGCTGAAGACCTGATCAGTAAGTTTATGCAAAACAGAAAGATCTGCTGTTTTGAAATTACAGAAGTCAATCCCACATTGGATAAAGAAAACCTGATGGCTGAAATTGCTTTTAATATTCTTCAGCGAAGTGTGAATGTTTTAATGATGAATTAAAGTATTTGCATTTAAAAAACTTTTATCTAAAAGTTTTTTTAAGTCCTTCTTCAAAACTTATTGGTTCAAAACCTAATTCCTCTTTTGCTTTGGTAATCACGAAACCCGTTCTGGGCGGACGTTTGGCGGCTTGTGAAAAATCATTTGCAGTTACTTTTTTTATACATGATGCATCCAAATTCAGGAAGCCGGCTGTTTTAATAGCCATTTCATAAGGTGTTAAAACTTCGTTCCCTGAAATATGAAAAACACCACAGGCTCTTTTTTCTATTCCCAATACTATTCCTTTCGCCAGGTCATCCACATATGTGGGAGTTCTGATCTGGTCATCTACCACTTTGTATTCATCGCTTTTTTCCAATTTTTGTTTTACCAGGTCTAAAAAATTATCCCTGCCTGAATGATTTTTCCCATACACCAATACCGTTCTGATAATGGCCCAATCATATTCATAATCTTTTACAGCTTCTTCTGCTTCCATTTTTGTTCTCCCATAATAATTTATTGGCCTCGGGGCATCTTCTTCCGTATACATTCCTTTATCTCCATCAAAAATAAAATCTGTTGAAAGAAATATAAAATAGCTTTTGTATTCTTCAGCATTTATAAGAAGTTGCACTGTTCCTTCTACATTCACGACATAAGCTTTCATTGGGTTTATCTCACATTCATCCGGTTTGCTCATCGCTCCTGCATGAATGACCACATCAGGTTTAATCATCTCAAAAACGTCATGAATTGAAAATGGATCACTAAAATCCATTTCTACATATTTAAAATTCTTATTCCCGGTAAATGGCAAACGACATTCTCCTGTTCCTGAAGCTATAACTGAGAAATCTTTTTCAAGTAATTGCTGAACAAGATAATGCCCAAGAAAACCATTGGCGCCTGTGATGAGGACTTTCATGAAACAAATGTATCCTAATTATAAAAGTCTTTTTACATGTATTTTAAAAAATGACACTTGCTACTTATTTAATATTTTAAAAATCTGTGTTGAATAAAAAAGCCTCTCAAAATAATGAGAGGCCTTGTGATCCCGTCAGGATTCAAACCTGAAACCTTCTGATCCGTAGTCAGATGCTCTATTCAGTTGAGCTACGGGACCAATAATTGAATGTTGGGCGGCAAAAATAGGTCAAAATGAGATGAGTGCCAAACCTTGTATATGCTGATAATTTCAAATTTTTATTGGGTAGAATAATGAAAATCGAACCATTCAGCATGTTGTTTTTCCGGGGAAAAAAGACCCTAAAAAAATTAGTTATTTATGACAATTAAACGCTCTTGATTTTTCCTATGTTGAAATAATAAGTTTCAACGATAATGAATTTAATTATCCTACCAATATAATTCCTGGTTTTTAAAAATATTCTGAACTCAATAAAACGACGCTAATTAATAGACTTCTTTATTGTTTATTAAGGCTTGAATTCTCCCATTCCCGGTTGTCTCAATTTCCATCCGGTTTTTGCTTTTTCCTCATCTACCATTTTCTTTACATCTGCCAATAATTTTTTAGCATCATAAACAATACCATCCTTGATGGTAAACTGAACACCTCCTACCCTTACTACTTTATTTTCATTATTTACCTTAATAGCTCCAGTACCGTAAAGTATCTGCAAATTTTCAAGCGGGTTTGCATCTATTATCAGCAGATCGGCAAGCTTTCCAATTTCTACTGATCCAAGTTCTTTATCTACCCCCAATGCCTGTGCTCCTGACAAAGTAGCTGAACGTATAACCTCTAATGGATGGAAACCTGCTTCTCTTAAAAGTTCAAGTTCCCTGATATATCCAAATCCATAGGTTTGATAAATGAATCCATTATCACTTCCGGCAGTTACTCTTCCACCCCTGTTTTTATACTCGTTGATAAAAGTCATCCAAAGGCGATAGTTTTCTTTCCAGGCTACTTCCTGTTCAGTACCCCAATTAAACCAATAAGAACCATGCGAAACACGGTTAGGCTCATAAAATTTCCAAAGAGAAGGCAATGTATAATCTTCATGCCATTCCAGTCTCCTGGTTTTATGCAGATCGCGGCTGGCCTCGTAAATATTAAATGTAGGATCCAGCGTAAAATCCAGTTTTAATAATTCATTCATCACTTTATTCCAATGATCTGAATATGATTTGGCAGCCTGTTGCCATAATTTTCCTGCATTCTCAAACCGGTGTTGCTCATCATTGTAATTATAGTCCAAAGGATAATCCTGAATAGTTCTGTCAGCAAACAACGCTTCCGGCAAACCATACCAGTGTTCCATGGATGTCATACCGGCTCTGGCTGAATTCAATACATTCCATTGCGCAACGCTCATTTGTGCATGATGGCAAGTAGACCTTAATCCCAATTTTTTGTTTTCACGGATGGCTGCATCCATTATTTGTGGAGCTGCTCCAAAAAACTTTATTCCGTCCGCTCCTTTTTTAGCATTTTCTCTCACCCATTCTATAGCAGCTTCCGGGGAACTGATCGTTTGATTTGCTCCCTGCCCGAAAGCAGTATATGCAAAAATTCTTGGTGCCGTTATTTTTCCTTCGAGGCTTTTCTTTTTTTGATCCAATACCCAGTCCAATCCATTTCCACAACTGGGATCTTTGATCGTGGTTATACCATGTGCCATCCAAAGCTTGAAAACATATTCTGCAGGAGTTCCCTGCTGTGTGCCACCGATATGGCCATGCATGTCAATAAAACCGGGCATTACATACATTCCTTCACAATTCATTTCCTTACCGCCATCTTTCAGCTTAGGCCTGGATTCATTTTTTATTGGTACTCCGGGATAACCCACATTGGCAATTTGAACAATCTTGTTTTTTTCAATCACAATATCAACCGGACCAATGGGAGGTGCCCCTGTACCATTGATCAAAGTAACTCCCCTGATGATCAGCTGTGGCCAGGGACCTTCGCCTTCTTTTACTTCAGGAGCTTTTTTAATTTGTGCAGACAGCGTAAGATTTAATCCGAGTGCTAAAAAAAATAAATATAATTTTCTCATGGGAATAAATTAAACCAAGGAAATTACAGCAAAACCGTTCCTTGAACAAATTAAAAAACCTTTTGTGGGTTATTGATGATCCCTGGGATTAAACTTAAGCGGGAAATATTTTTTCAGCAAATTCAGGTACGCAGGTAATTTTCTTAACGATTCAAGATCGGGTTCTATACTCAAAAACTCATAACTATTGTACCCGTTTATAAATGCATTTTCCAGAGCTTTTAATGCGTTTTCAGTTTTCGAATTCCTGGCATAACTACAAGCAAGATAATAATAGGCCCTGCTGTTTTTCGGGTTTAATGCAACTGCTTTTTCAAAATGAACCGATGCGGAATCCAAAAAACCCATATTGAGATAAGTTGTTCCCAAACTCAGTTGCGGATTAAAATAATCAGGCTGAATAACCAGCGCTTTTTTAAAGGCGTCAACAGCTGATTCGTATTGTGTCCAATTGAAGTAAACCGCCCCCAGGTTATTATATCCAAGCGCATTTGCAGGATTGTAATCAATTGCCCTCTTATACCATGCAGCAGCAGAATCATAGTTCTCAATATCAAAATATAAACGACCCAAACCATTATATAAGAAAGTTCCCTTTAAGCCTTTTTCAATTGTTTTTTTGTAAAAATAAATTGCAGAGTCATACTCATTGTTTTGCTTAAAAACCAATTCCAGCGCCGATAATGCATCGGTATTTTCAGGATGATCCTCTACAATTTTTCTGAAATAATTTTTTGCTCCCACATAATCTCTTTTCTGGGACAGAACGATCCCCATATTATAAGCTGATGATACAAGATCTGATTTTAAAGCCAATGCTTTTGTATAATAAAATTCAGCAGAATCAAGTTTTTTTAACTTGAAAAAAATAAGCCCGAGGTTATTGGTGGCATATGGGTTTTCCGGACTGATATTGATAACCCTTTTAAAATACCGGGATGCCGAATCAAATAAGTCCTGCGAATAAAAATTAAGACCAATATTATTCAACACAATCGTATTGTCAGGATTTAAATCCAGTCCTTTTTGATAATAATACCTGGCTGAATCAAATTGCTTCAGTTCATTAAACATCATTCCCATCTGATTAAATCCCCTGAAATTCGTGCCATTAAGAGCAATAGCTTTCATATAATAATACCTGGCAGAATCGTATTGTTTTCCGCTTGCATATAATTTTCCAAGATTTATGAATGGCGCATCATAATTAGGATCGTAAATAGCAGCCTGAATAAAATAACTTCTGGCAGAATCCACCTGGTTAATTTCCTGGAAAAACTGACCCAGGTAATTATTGGTAATTAATTTATCCGGGTAGAGCTGCATCGCTTTTTGATAATATGCTTTTGCAGAATCATACATCCTTATATCAGTGAATACCCGGCTTATTCCATTATAGGCATTGAAAAATTTCGGATCTGCATCAATGCTTTTTTTGAAAAAACTAATAGCACTTTCAAACTGCCTCAACTCTCTCAGTAACCAACCCATATTATTGTTGGCAGAAACATTTTCAGGATCAAGAATTAAAGCTTTACGATAGTATGCTTCTGCCGAATCCAACTGCCTGTGCTGATAATAGAAAAAGCCAAGATCCACATATGCATCCGGCCTGGAATCATCAACAGCAAGAGCTTTTTTAAAATAGACTAATGCGGAGTCAGAAATATTTTTCCTGTTAAATGCACTCGCAATATTAAAATAGGGATAACGCCATAAAGGAGCCTGAACAATTGCCATTTTTGCAAAATATATGGCACTATCCGGTTTATTGTTTTCCAGTTCCAGAGAGGAGAGTGTATTGAGAATATAAGCGGCAGTCGGATCAGCTCTGTATGCTTCCATTGCATCCCGAATGGCCTGTTTTAAACCCTCTGTACTTCCGCCTTTGTCGAGGTAGCCATGAGCTTTAAAGAAAAAATTCTTTGCTATTAACCTGCGTCGGAAGCCTTCATCATCAATCTCTCCGTATTCGATTGCTTTTTCAAGCATTTTTGCAACTTCAGAAAAATCCTGCCGGGCTACTTTTTCCATCCTGTCAAGACTATTGGAAATTTCATCCGATTTCTCATCAGCATCTAATTGAGACCGGACTCTTTGAATAGAAGTAACATCTCTTCCTTCCAGGTACAGGTTTATCTTGGTTTGTGCAAAATTTATAAACTCGGTTGCCAGATCTAATTTGGCATCATGTGTGTAACTGCTGTTTGGAGCCAGGCTGTTTAATTTCTGAAAATAGCTTTCAGCAGAATTTCCATTTCCGGAAAGATTTAATTGCTTCAGTGCCTTGTTGAATGAATTATAAAGATCAAGAATTGAGGTATCTGCTACATCATAAATACCACGTGTCTTAACATTTCTTGTAATTGCATCAATTTCGCTTCCTTGTATCTGGCTTCTCAATTGTTTTGCCAGGATCCATTTCCGCATAAAAGCAGTATCAATTTTTGAAATAACCTTCATCTTATTTTCATCACAACATAAAAAGGGCTCCTGTTTCTTCTTGTATTTATCCTGTGCAATTGATGGTACTGTTAGTTGCACATAGTTTTGTAATTCTTCCAGTGTAACCAGGTTATCCGGATTCTCTTTATTATCTGCAAGGCCAACCAATCCATCTACAAGATAATAAGTAAATAATCCATGTCCGGTGCCAATAGCCGCATCTTCCAGCGACTCCTGGCCTGCTCCTGTTGCGAGCATGATAATTTCACCTGCCTGCTTTTCAGAAATGGCAGCTGTCAATAATTGTTGTCCTTCGCCTCCTCCCGGCAATTCATTGGTACGGCAGGCGTCCATTATAAAAATCACTTCCACTCCTTTCCGGCTATGTTCAGCGATTTTTACTTTCAAATTATAAAGCTGGATTGTGCCCGTGATCAAATAATTATTTTTATCTCCGGCAGGATTACAATCATAAGTCAGATAAAAAAATTCATCAGCGCTGATCGCATCTCCATGACCAGCCATATAGATATATAGACGATCACCTTCCTGTAACTTTTTATTTCTTAACCATGACATTCCCTTTACAAAGAAATTTGCAGCCTTTACATCTTCATTTTTTAAAAAATAAATATTGGAGTCGGGCAAATTCCCTCCGCTGCCGGATTTCAAAAAATCCCTGAACAACTCAGCATCACTGTCAGCATAGGTCAGGGGACGAATAAACTTATAAGTGGAAATTCCCATTACCATAGCAAAAGTTCTTTTCTCCGGAACTGTATCCGAATTATTACCGATAAAATAACCGGTTGCATTTAAGCTATAGCTGAAATGAAAAATAAAAACAACGAATATTGACCAAAAGAATTTTCTCATAAATTAGATTGCTAATTTACAGGTTTTAAGCCAGATACCATTTCACGCAGAACTTAAAAATACACATAACCAAATGAAATTCATAAATTTGAGCATATGTATTGACGAAAATGATTCTCTTTTGGTGGCATGACCTAAAATTTATTAACCCAAAAAAAGACTCCCCGCAATGATTCATAAGCATATTGCCCGGCATACAAAGAAATATGTACGTCACTTTACGAAATACCTTTATGAACGGGATACAATTTTTGCGACCATTGCTGTTTTTGTTTTCCTGGTATTACTTGGTCTGATTCCAATTAATTTCTATGTATTAAATCCGATGAAACTGGCTTTAAAGGATTTTGATTTTAATGATATTACCTATGCCAAACTGGAAAAGGGACAGAACAATCCCATAGATCCCCGAATTGCAATTGTAAATATTGGCCACCTGGACAGGGCAGAGATCGGATTTTTAATTGAAAAGATTAATAGTTATCAACCCAAAGTAATTGGACTTGATACCTGGTTTGAAAATGAAAAAGATCCGGAAAAAGATTCAATTCTGCGTAATGTTTTTATAAAAACAAATAACCTTGTGGCGGTTAGCGTAGCCATTCCCGAAAAACATGATTTTTCAATTCAAAAAAATCATTTTGATGATGCAATTCCTAAAAGGGGTTATGCCAACCTGATAGGTGAAGAAATTGGCACCATCCGCAATTACTCTCCGTTTGAAACCGTGAATGGAGAAAAATATCCGCAAATAACCACTGCTATTATCAAAGAATACGATACGGTGGCTTATAATAAGCTTGTAAAAAGAAAAAAGGAAGTAGAAACGATTAATTATACCAGGAGAGTGAATCAATACCAGATCATTGAACATGAGGACCTGATGATGGATAACGTTGAAGGTAGCCTGTTAAAAGATAAAATAGTATTAATGGGATATATCAATCCTGATCAGAATGATATTGAAGACAAGAAATTTACTCCCATGAATGCAAAATTTGCCGGCAAATCTTTACCCGACATGAATGGAATTATAGTTCAGGCAAATATTATTTCCATGGTACTGGATGAAAATTATATAAAAAAAACACCCAAATGGGTAGCCTGGCTTCTGGCAGTAGTAATAGGTTGGATCCATATGTCTTTATTTATCAGGTATTATCTTGAAGACCATATATGGTTTCACCTTGTAGCAAAACTAGCCCAGGTATTTTCAGCAATATTCTTTGCATACCTTGGTATGGAAATTTTCGATAAATTTGGCCTTAAGTTGGACATGAAATATACTTTATATGTAATAGTGCTAGCAGTGGATGTTATTTATTTTTATGAAGCCTTTGTTACCTGGTTACATAAAAAATTCAAATACCAAACCATTTTTAGCCATCATCATCACCCCGGAGACCATGATTCGGGTAAACACCATTAAACAAAACTAAATCATGAAAAAATTAATTTTATTATTCTTTCCCTTAATTGTTGCATGCGCAGCCAGTGCCCAGGAGAACCTGTTTGTGGTTTACAGCATTAAAGGGAATGTTTCAGTTGTAGAAAACAAAGTGGAAACCAAAGCGAAAGTTGGCACATTGATAAACGGTGATGCTACTATCAAAGTTGCTGCCGGCTCGTTTGCCACTATTATTTGTAATGAAACAAGAATGTTTTCATTGGGCAAAGCAGGTAATTATTCTACTGCCTCACTCAAAGATTCCTGCAAAGGAAACAACAGCTCTGTAAGTGCAAACTATATGAAGTATGTGTGGAGTGAATTAACCAAGTCAAAAGGAAGCCCTGAAAAAAACAGGAAAAATTATATGTCAAATGTTGGTGCGGTTTCCCGCAGCATCAACAATGTTTGGATAGATCCAAAACTGGATACAATCAACTATGTGAGCGGCACTATTCCTCTTTCCTGGAAATCTTATACAGATGCTGAAGAATTTGAATTCCGGCTTTTTGATGCTGCAAACAATAACAATTTAGTCACATCAAAGTCTACAAAGAAGAAACACATTGATGTAGCTGATCTGTTGGAAAAAATTCAACCTGGCAAAACCTATCATTGGTCAGCCATGATCAAAGGCGAAGAAAATGAGGAAAAGAAATATTTCAATTACTGGACCAAAGAAAAATATACCGATTATTACAATACAATAAAAAACAGCCCGGCTCCGGAAAGTGAAGCAGAAAAACAATTCAGGATCGGGTTTGTATTGGAAGAAGCACATTTCCTTGCTGAAGCTTTCACTCACTATCAGAAAGCAACGCAACTGGCTCCGGATAATCCTTTATATCGTTTTGTATTTATGTCTTTCAAAAAAGACTTTGAAATAAAATAATCTTTCATCTTATCATTAAAAGCCGCCACTCATGTAGCGGCTTTTTTATTTTAAATACTAATAACAAAAGTTTATTAATTGTTTCCTTAGCTTTAACATTCCTTCAAATCATTTTACCATGAAAAAAATATTGTTTTCTTGTTTTTTATTTATAAACATTTCAGTTCTGGCACAGATGAAAGCCGATGATGTAAAAACATTTACGTTAAAGAACGGAATGAAATTCCTGGTTATTGAAGACCATTCCATTCCCAATGCCAATATGTATTTATTCTATAAAGTTGGAAGCAGGAATGAATACCAGGGCATCACGGGTCTTTCACATTTTTTTGAACATATGATGTTTAATGGTGCTAAAAAATACGGGCCGAAAAAATTTGACCAAACCATGGAATTTAATGGTGGTGCAAACAATGCCTACACTACACCAGATCTTACTGTATATACCAATTGGTTCCCCTCTTCTTCTACAGAAGTCATTTTTGACCTTGAAGGAGATCGTATATCCAACCTTAGCATTGCCCCGGATATGGTAGAAAGCGAAAGAGGCGTTGTTTTAAGTGAACGCAGCACCGGCCTGGAAAATTCTCCCTGGAGAACTTTAGGTGAAAAGGTACAAGCCACCGCTTTCCAGGAACATCCTTACCACTGGCCCGTAATCGGCTATGAAGATGATATGAAAAACTGGAAACAGGCTGACCTGGAAAGATATTTTAAAACCTACTACGCACCGAATAATTGCATAACGGTTATTTCCGGTAATGTAAAATTTGAAGAAATAAAAAAACTGGCAGAAAAATATATTGAGCCAATACCCGCTCAACTTGCGCCTCCACCCATTCATATTGTTGAACCTCCTCAAACCGGTGAAAGAAGGATCATGGTTCAAAAAGATGTGGCAACCTCTTATTTCAATATTGTTTACCATGTACCCCAGTCAAATCATGAAGATTATTATGCATTAAAAATATTAAGTGATATTCTCAGCAGTGGTAATTCATCCAGGCTATATTCTGCTTTGGTTGACAAAAAACAATTAGCCACCCAGGTCTTTACAGATTTTGGCGAAAGTTTTGACCCATCTCTGTTTAGTATTTATGCTGTATCTGCAAAAAATATTGCGGACAGTGATCTTGAAAATGCCATTTATGAGGAATTGGAAAGTATAAAGAAAGACGGTATTTCAGCAAAAGAATTACACAAAATAAAGAACCAGAAGCTGATGGAGTTTTACGGCCAGGTAGAAACCATAAATGGCAAATCAAATAATATCGGCACTTATGAAGTTTTCTTCGGCGATTATAAAAAAATGTTTGACGCCCCGGC
>CAZOOT010000102.1:0-11884 GCA_964581455.1 uncultured Chitinophaga sp.
CGGGTCTGTAAAAACGGAAACCACCACGTTTAGCTTTTCCTACTGCTGTTCTGTATCCTGCTACGATATATGCTTCTTGCATAACAAATATTTTTTACTGATAAAATGTTCAATCCTGGTTTTTCAATTCTACAATCAAATTTACGGAAAGTTGTTTATGCAACTTTATAATTTAAAGATAAAGTTTTTGTTCAAACTCCACTTTCCGGCAGCTTATCTTCGCAGCGTTTTTATGTACAGCATCATACGCTCTATATTATTTCTTTTTCCGCCTGAACGGGTGCATTATTTTTCAATGAATTGTCTGAAACTATTGTGTCGTATTGGGTTTATAAGAAAAATAATAACATTTTACTACAAACCAAGGGCTGCGGCTAATGCAAAAAATACCCCGCCTGACTATCAGGCAGAGGTTTTCAATATTCAATTTCCAAATATAATAGGCCTGGGAGCCGGTTTTGATAAAAATGCTATATACTTGAAGGAACTTGAAACGCTTGGTTTTGGTTTTGTGGAAATTGGAACTGTTACCCCGCATCCACAAGAAGGAAATGAAAAACCAAGATTATTTCGTTTACCAAAAGACAATGCACTTATCAACCGGATGGGATTTAATAATGATGGAGTGAAAGTAATTGCCGAAAGACTTCGTCAATGGAAAGAAAGTTCTGAGTTAAGAGTTCAGAGTCTTGAGTCAGGGCAAGTTGACTCACGACTCTCGACTAACGACTCTCGACTCATTATTGGTGGTAATATTGGAAAAAACAAAAACACTCCCAACGAAGACGCCTGGAAAGATTATGAAATCTGTTTTAATGAATTACATCCTTATGTTGATTATTTTGTGGTAAATGTCAGTTCTCCCAATACGCCAGGACTTCGAGAACTGCAGGAAAAAGAATCGTTGAGAAAAATCCTGATGCATTTACAAAAAATCAATAATGAAAAAGCAAATGCCAAACCCATTCTATTAAAAATTGCTCCTGATTTAACTCATGAACAGCTTGACGATGTCATTGATCTGGCCTTGGAAATAAAACTGGATGGAATTGTAGCGAGTAACACAACTATCAGACGAGAGGAATTAAGTCAAAAGTCAAAAATTAAAAGCCAAAAAATCGGGGCGGGTGGGCTTAGTGGATTTCCATTGAAACAGAGAAGTACAGAGATGGTGAAATATATTTCTGAAAAAACAAAAGGACAAATTCCGATAATTGCCAGTGGCGGAATATTTAATGCAGATGATACAAATCAAAAGCTGGAAGCTGGAGCTTCATTAGTACAAGTATGGACAGGCTTTATTTATGAAGGGCCGGGGATCGTAAAGAATATCTGTAAAAAAATTAATCAATAAATTAAATCTTAAAGAACCGCGTTATGGATTATCAAATTATTATTTCACTTTTGACCCTGATTGCATTAGAAGTTGTGCTGGGAATAGACAATGTCATTTTTATTTCTATTCTGGCAAATAAATTACCGGAGCATCAACAGAAAAAAGCCAGGTTTTACGGACTGATTTTAGCCATGATTTTACGCCTGGCATTATTGGCAATGATAGCCATGATATTAAAATTAGAAAATGATCTGTTTACAATTTTTCACCAGGGTATTTCTGTCAAAGATCTGATATTGATCCTGGGAGGTTTGTTTTTATTGTATAAAAGTTCATCAGAAATATTCCATAAAATGGAAGGTGAGGAAGGTGACAAAACAAAAAATATAAAAGCAGCAACTTTTGCACAGGTCATTCTTCAGATCCTGATCATGGACCTGGTTTTTTCAATTGATTCAATTATTACGGCAATTGGAATGGTTAAAGAAGTATGGATAATGTATGTTGCTATTGTCGTTACTGTTTTGATCATGTTGGTTGCAGCAGAACCAATAAGCAATTTTGTAAATAAACATCCCGCTTTAAAATTGCTGGCACTTTCTTTTTTGCTGCTGATCGGATTCGCATTGGTAAGCGAAGGCTTTGGACTGGAAATTCCAAAAGGATATATTTATTTTTCTATGGCGTTCTCAATGTTGGTAAATCTTTTTCAAATGCGCATGAACAGGAACAATAAACCAGTAACAACTCACGAACATTATACGGAAGGAGAAGAAAAATTGCCTAAAAAGGTGTTGTAAAAAATTAAAGGGCTTCAATTAAAAAAACAAAAAATCAGATATTGCAAAGTAAGGTTGCAGCTACTACCCCGGCAGTTTCTGATCTGAGTCTGGTTTCGCCTAAGCTTACAGGGGTGAAGCCCTGCTTTAAAGCAAGGTCAATTTCTTTGGGGGTAAAATCGCCTTCAGGACCAATAACAATTAAATGATTTGAAGATTTGGAGATGAGTTGATGATTCAAAGATTGTTTATTTCCTTCATCACAATGCGCAATAAACTTCTGAAAATTGTCAAATTGATTAATTGCCAAATTGCCAAATTCCTTTGGCTCATGTAAAACCGGTAACCAGCACTGCTGGCTTTGCAGCATGGCGCTGATACAAATTCCCTTCATCCGATAGTAACGGAATTTTTCTTTTTCAGTTCTTTCGCAGATGATGGGGATTATTTCTGACACACCGATCTCTGTTGCTTTTTCCAGGAACCATTCAAAGCGATTGGCATTTTTGATTAATGATATAGCGATGGTAATTCTTCGAGAGTTTTGAGCTGTGAGCTGTGAGTCAAAAATTTTTACAACACAATGTTTTTTATGCGCATCAGCAATTTCTGCAGATTTCAAATTTCCTTTTCCATCAGTCAGATTCAATTTTTCTCCTTCTTTCATCCTTAATACCTGCACTACATGTCGGGAAGTATCCTCATCAAGCACAATGGAGATTGTTGAAGTATCCATTGAATCAATATAGAAAAAAGGTAATGTCATATAATTAAAATGTCCGGTAATGATCCGGACAAATCTAAAATCTTAAATCTGCAATCTAAAATCAGAATGGTGTTTCCTCATCTTCATCTTCCGGCGGCAGATCATTCATTTTGCTTCCTGTTTGAATATAGAGCCTGGCATTATCACCGCCTGCACTTTCCGGTGGTACCGGTTTCCAGTTTCCGGGAATACCAATACCAGGCATACCACTGCCATCATCCTCCACAAATTTCTGAATATGCAGTAAGGCTTTCAGTTTGATTGTTTCCAAAGAACCGTTTCGATGTTTTGCAATCTTGATGATCGTTTCTCCCTTATTGCTTTCACCCATTTCATTGGAAGTGATATCATAATATTCCGGGCGGTAAAGGAACATAACCAGGTCAGCATCCTGCTCAATCGCACCGGATTCTCTTAAATCACTTAACTGGGGAATCTTTGCACCTTCTTTTCTTTTTTCTACTTCACGACTCAACTGTGAAAGTGCAATGATGGGAACATTTAATTCTTTTGCCAGTGCTTTCAGGTTTCTGGATATATTACTGATCTCCTGTTCACGGTTTGAACTGCGGTTATCGCCGGTACCACTCATCAATTGTAAATAGTCAATGATGATGGCCCCGATATTGTGTTTGTTTTTTAACCGGCGGCATTTTGCTCTTAATTCAAAAATGTTCAATGCCGGTGTATCATCAATAAAGATAGGTGCCTGTGCCAGCCGCTGGATTCCCCTGGCATATAATTGTTTCATTTCATGTTCTTCCAGTTTACCGCGGGCAATTTTTTCCAGCCAGATCTCACTTTCTGCAGAAAGAATACGTTGTACCAATTGACCTGAACTCATCTCTAATGAAAAGAAAGCTATTGGTGTAGGCTTGCTTGCATGCAATGCAGCATTTCTAGCCAGGTTCAGTGCAAAAGCCGTTTTTCCTACTGAAGGACGTGCAGCAAGAATGATCAGGTCCGTATTTTGCCAGCCATAAGTTACCCGGTCCAAGGAGGCAAAGCCGCTGGGTACTCCGGAAAAATCTTCATTTTTATGTCGTAAGTCTTCAATACGCTGAATAGTTTTTACCAAAACTGAGTCAATGGTATCAAAGTTTTTGCGCAGGTGATTGTTGGTGATCTCAAATAATTTTGTCTCCGCATCATCCAGTAAATCGAATACATCTGTTGAATCCTCGTAAGCATCACCAATGATCTCTCCGCTTACCCTGATCAACTCTCTTTGAATAAATTTTTGAAGAATAATTCTGGCATGTGCCTGAATATGTGCTGAGGATACAACTGCATTGGTCAGCTTGGTTACATAATAAGCACCGCCTACCATATCCAGTTCTTCCCGGAATTTTAATTCTTCTGCAACCGTCAGAATATCGATAGGTTGATTTTTTTGTGCCAGCCCCTGCATGGCTTTATAGATGCGTTGGTGTGCATCTATATAAAAGCATTCGGGTTTTAAAATTTCAATGACAACATCAAATGCATTTTTTTCCAGCATCACTGCCCCTAGTACTGCCTCTTCAAGTTCTTTGGCCTGCGGCGGCACTTTACCATAAATCATGGTGCTTAGGTCGGAGGTCGATTTTCTTCTCTGTTTCCGGTCTTTATTCAGGTTAGTTAATTCCATTATTACTACTATGCGATAAAAAGTTACTTCATTGATGGTTTACCAATGACATTCGGGTTAGTGGTCCAGCCTTGTTTTTGAATTTCGTTGTTTTGGTTCGAACAATCTCCCTCAGTCTGACAGCGAATATAGGGTGACCCTATCTATTCAAAAAAATTTTTCTTTCTGCACTATTACTTCACAGGTTTTTCCACAATTTGATTTTTAATTTCTACCTGTAATTTAAAATAAAGTGGCGGTCTTTCAACTTTAAATATCCGTTCAGTATTAAAATTTCTTGTGCACTCAAATAATTATCTTTGTCGCTATCTATATCAAATAAAATGACAATTTCATATAAATGGCTGAGTGAATACCTGCCTGTTACATTAGAACCTGAAAGATTGGCCCGAATACTGACCTCCATAGGACTGGAAGTGGAGAGTTTTGAAAAATATGAGGAAATAAAGGGAGGATTAAAAGGCTTACTGATCGGAGAAGTATTGACTACGGAAAAACATCCAAATGCGGATAAACTTACACTTACAAAAGTTAGTGTCGGCAAAAAAGAAATACTTCAGATTGTTTGCGGCGCTCCAAACGTAGCTGCAGGACAAAAAGTAATTGTAGCTACTGTAGGCACTACTATTTATCCAATATCCGGAGAACCACTAACCATGAAAGTGGCGAGAATCCGGAATGTTGAAAGCCATGGAATGATCTGTGCTGAAGATGAAATAGGAATAGGAACTTCTCATAATGGTATTATTGTTCTTGATGAGTTTGCCAAAGTTGGAACAACTGCTTCCGATCTTTATCAACCCGGTGAAGATTGGATCTACGAAATTGGAATTACGCCAAACCGAATGGATGCTATGAGTCATATGGGAGTAGCTAAAGATGTTTGTGCCTATCTCTCCCATCATGACAATAAAGAAATAAAACCCAAACTTCCTTTTGCAAATGGGTTTAAAGCAGACAATCAATCCCTGAAAATTGATGTCGTTATTGAAAATAAAGAAGCCTGTCAACGATACAGTGGTATAAGTATTTCAGGCGTTACCATCAAAGAATCGCCGAAATGGTTACAGCAAAAATTAAAAGTAATTGGATTAAGACCGATCAACAATATTGTTGATATCACCAATTTCATACAACATGAAACTGGTCAGCCATTACATGCATTTGATGCCACTGAAATTAAAGGAGGAAAAGTAATTGTAAAAAACCTGGCAGAAGGAACAAAATTTATAACCCTTGATGAAAAAGTAAGGAAATTAAGCAAAGATGATCTGATGATCTGTGATGCAGAAGGAGGAATGTGTATTGCAGGTGTATTCGGAGGATTGCATTCCGGAGTTACTGAAAAAACCAAGACTATATTTCTGGAAAGTGCCTGGTTTAACCCGGTTGATATCAGGAAAACCAGTTTTCGTCATGGACTCAGAACAGATGCAGCCACACGTTTTGAAAAAAACATTGATATTTCCAATACAGTAAATGTGCTGAAACGGGCAGCGCTGATGATCAAAGAACTTGGCGGCGGTCAGATCAGTTCAGATATTATTGATGTGTATCCCCTGCCTGCACAAAGAACAGAGGTTTCGCTGAAATATCATTTCCTTAAAAAACTAAGCGGAAAAAATTATCATCCTGATTCAGTAAAAAATATTCTGAGTGGATTGGGCTTTGAAATAATAAAAGATGGAATAGATGAGATCAGGGTTGCAGTTCCTTTCAGCAAACCGGATATTTCATTGCCCGCCGACCTTGTGGAAGAAATCTTACGAATTGATGGGTTAGACAATATTGATATCCCAACTGCAATTACAATAACACCTTCAGTTGAAGAAAACTATTTTTTCCATGCACTAAAGGAAAAAGCAGCAAATTTTCTTGTGGGTGCCGGCTACAGTGAAATGATGACAAACTCTATTACCAATGCAGCTTATTTTACTGAAGATGAATTAAAGCATATGGTAAAAATGATGAACAGCCTGAGTACAGAATTGAATATTTTACGACCCTCGCTCTTGGAAACTAGTCTTGAATCCGTTGCCCGAAACCTGAATCACAAAAACAATGATTTAAAACTTTTTGAATTCGGAAAAAGCTATTTGTGCAAGGAACCCGGGATATATGAAGAAACGGAAGAACTCTGTATGGTGATCAGCGGCCAAACCAGTGAAGAAAGCTGGAATAAAAAAAGTAAAAAAGCAGATTTTTATTATTTAAAAGGTGCATTGGTATCTGTATTGAATTTATTGGGATTAAAATCTCCCGATATGGAAACCTTATCAGTACCAAAACTGGAGAATTATATTGTATATAAAAGTAATGGTAAGATTGTGGCAGGTGCTGGTGCAGTACGGCAGCATATCCTTTTGAAGTTTGGCATAAAACAACCTGTATACTTTGCATCAGTTAACTGGACAGCATTATTAAAATTAATAACCGGTAATAATTCAGCAATTAAAGAATTGCCGAGATTTCCGGCCATGCAAAGAGATATTTCCATGCTGATACCAAAAAAACTCCCTTATGCCGAAGTGGAAAAATCGGTGTATAAGTTAAAGCTGGAGAAATTGCAGGAGGTAAAACTCTTTGATATATTCGAAAGTGAAAAGCTGGGTCCGGAAAAAAAGTCCATTGCTGTAAATTTTACTTTCCTGGATAAAGAAAAAACTTTGACCGATAAAGAAATAGACGGATGGATGAAATCGATCATGAATACTCTGGAAAAAGAATTGGGTGCGGAAATCCGAAAATAGATAACGCAATTTTAAATCATTTCTGTTATGGCCGAATTTGATATTCAGTTAAAAAGAATCCAGGATAAACTTCAGGAAGTATTGAAACAACAGGTTTCACTGCAAAATGAAAACCTGCGTTTTAAGAAGGAACTGGAAAAAAGCACTAACCAAACCCTGGTATTTCAGCAAACCATAAACGACCTGAAACAACAAGTGGAAGTTTTAAAAATAACCTCAGGAAACTGGGATGAAAACGATAAAAAGGAATTTGAAAAAAGGATCAATAATTATATCAAAGAAATAGATCGCTGTGTAGCATTTTTAAGTTCTTAAGAAAGAAAATTCTGTTACGCATAAGTCAACTTTTAACTATTTGCCATGCCTGAACAACTGATACCTGCTACCATAGTAATTGCCGACAGAAGTTACCGTATTAAAATACAATCCAAAGACGAACAAGTAGTACGTAAAACGGTAAAGATCATTAATGACAAGATCATTGAATTCAAAACAAATTTTTCCGGAAAGGATATGCAGGATTATGTAGCCATGGCCCTTGTTTGGTATGCAACAGAACAAAACAATGCCGCTACCAATGAAATAGACAGGGAAAATGTTACTGATAAACTCGATCTGCTGGAGCGAATGCTGGATGGCCAGATTCAATCTTAGTGGGAATTCTCCATTTTATATGAATTTCATCCTATAACCCCGGTTTTGTATCTTCGCTAATTCCCTGTTCAACTTATTATTGTTTTATAGAACAAACGGAAAAGAGGACCTAAACCAAGTATTGTGAAATCTTTCAAACTAAAAATTCATGGATCCAAATATATTGTCTGCCATCATTGGTATAGCTGCCCTCATTGCGGGCATCATAGCGGGTAAATTCATATTTGCTAAAAACACAAAAAAACAAGTAGAAGAAGCCGAAATTCAATCTCAAAAAATCATTAAAGACGCTGAACAGAGAGCTGAAACGATTAAGAGAGAAAAAGAATTGGAAGCAAAAGAACGATTTGTTCAGATGAAGGCTAACCATGACCGGGAAGTAATGGAACGTACCCGGAAAGCAAATGACGCTGAAAATCGCATTCGTCAAAAAGAACAATCAGCCAATCAAAAAGAAATTAATCTTGATAAGCAGATCAAGGAAAATGAAACTATAAAGGAAAATCTGAGCCGCCAGATTGAATTGGTGAATATTAAAAGAACTGAATTGGAAAAACACCAGGAAGAGCATATTCGCCGCCTGGAAAAAATTGCTGCACTTACTGCTGACGAAGCCAGGGCACAATTGATAGAGAGTTTAAAACAGGAAGCACATACAAAAGCGATCGGGATACAAC
Organism: uncultured Chitinophaga sp.; assembly: GCA_964581455.1. Lineage (GTDB taxonomy): Bacteria > Bacteroidota > Bacteroidia > Chitinophagales > Chitinophagaceae > VBAS01. The sequence goes on from CAZOOT010000102.1 coordinate 8,593, forward strand.
AGGAAATAATTGATGATGCCAAGCAAAAAGCAAATAAAGAAGCCCGGAAGATCATTATTCAAACTATACAAAGAACGGCCGCTGAGCAGGCAATTGAAAATTCAATAACTGTTTTCAATCTTGAAAGTGATGAAATCAAAGGCCAGATTATTGGTCGTGAGGGAAGAAATATCCGTGCAATCGAAGCCGCCACCGGTGTTGATTTGATAGTAGATGATACCCCGGAAGCAATTGTCCTCTCGTCATTTGATCCCCTGCGTCGTGAAATAGCCAGGTTGAGTTTACAAAGATTAGTGACTGATGGACGTATCCACCCGGCAAGAATTGAAGAAGTGGTGGAGAAAACAAAAAAGCAAATTGATGAGCAGGTAATGGAAATTGGCGAAAGAACAGTAATAGAATTGGGAATTCATGGTTTGCATAAAGAATTGGTGCGAATGGTTGGCAGAATGAGGTTTCGTTCATCCTATGGTCAAAATTTATTGATGCATAGCAGAGAAACAGCAAACCTTTGCGGAATCATGGCTGCTGAATTAGGCATGAACGCAAAATTGGCAAAACGTGCAGGGCTCTTGCATGATATAGGAAAAGTGCCGGATGAAGAAACAGAACTGAGCCATGCACTATTGGGTGCGAAGCTTGCCGAAAAATATGGTGAAAATCCGGCTGTTGTTAATGCTATAGGCGCCCATCATGATGAAATGGAAATGCTTTATGTAATCTCACCAATCATTCAGGCCTGTGATGCCATCAGCGGTGCAAGACCAGGCGCCCGCAGAGAGATCATGCAACAATATATCCAACGGATCAAAGACCTCGAGAACCTGGCAATGACCTATAATGGAGTTGAAAAAGCATATGCCATACAGGCCGGTCGTGAACTAAGGGTAATTGTGGAAGCTGATAAAGTATCTGATAGCGATTCTGAAAAACTTTCATTTGAAATTGCTCAGAAGATACAAAATGAAATGACCTTTCCTGGCCAGATAAAAGTGACAGTTATTCGGGAAACAAGGGCTGTGAATGTTGCCCGATAATTATTTAAAGATTTAAGGTTTAAGGAATTAAGACTTTGATGCATTAGAAATAAAACCGGACCTGGTATTAAATCTGTTTTGTTTAAACTTTTAAACTCATAAACAGTTCAACTTTAAATTGTTCCCCTTATCTTTGCGACCCGTAAAAAATTGAAGATTATGAACGCAATTACATTTGTACACGAACAATTAACAGTAAAGAAAGATCTGCCTGTTTTCAGAGCAGGAGATAACATAACTGTTAACTATAAGATAGTTGAAGGAAATAAAGAAAGGATCCAGAGCTTTAAAGGAGATGTGATCAAACGCCAGGGAATTGGTGCAACTGCCAGTTTTACGGTTCGTAAAATTTCTGATGGTGTTGGTGTTGAAAGGCTTTTTCCTGTACTTTCTCCAAATATTGACTCAATTGAAATAAATAAGAAAGGCCGGGTACGCAGAGCTAAACTTTATTATCAGCGTGGCCGTAGCGGAAAGAGTGCAAGGATCCAGGAAAAACGCCAGGCAACAGAATCTTCGAAATAAGTATATTAACTACAATATTCAAAGCGGCTAATAGCCGCTTTTTTATTTTCAGAGTTTTATGAAATTAGTTTAACTATAGATTTTAATTTGCAGTAACTTTGATTTCTAATAAATATTTTTATTATGAACCTCGGATGGACAGAAATACTATTGATCGCTTTTGTTGTTTTACTGTTATTTGGCGGTAAAAAAATTCCTGAACTTATGCGTGGCCTCGGCAGAGGTGTTCGTGAGTTCAAAGACGCTAAAGACAATGTAAAAAAAGAACTGGAAGAAAGTATATCAGAAAAAGACACTAAGTCTTCCTCTTAATTGTTGTAGTACATCAATTGTCGTATAACTTCTAATTATCATTAATAAAAGCAATCGCTTTTGTTTGAGTACTCCTCTATTAAAAAATATCAAGAGTCCTTATTGCAAGGAAAAACTACCTGTGTAGAAACAGCCAGCTATTTCCTTACAAAAATTAATACCCATAGACACCTGAATGCCTTTATCCATGTTTTTAAGGATGAAGCTTTGCAACAGGCAGCTTTGCTGGATGAAAAAAGAAAAACCGGTAAGCCAGTTGGAAAGCTTCTTGGAGTCATTATAGCGCTTAAGGATGTAATCTGTTATAAAGATCATCCGCTTTCAGCCTCTTCAGGAATTCTAAAAGATTTTATTTCCCTGTATTCTGCAACGGCAGTTGAAAAACTTTTAAAAGAAGATGCCATCATTATTGGCACCTGCAATTGTGATGAATTTGCAATGGGATCCAGTAATGAAAATTCTGTATATGGAAACGTATTAAATGCCCTGGATGAAACCAGGGTACCTGGTGGATCTTCAGGTGGTTCAGCCGTGGCCGTACAAGCAGGATTATGCATGGTTTCTTTAGGAAGTGATACCGGCGGCTCTGTCAGGCAGCCAGCAGATTTTTGTGGTATAGTTGGCCTGAAGCCAACTTATGGACGAATTTCCCGGTATGGCCTCATTGCCTACGCCTCTTCATTTGATCAAATTGGAATTTTTGGAAAAAATGTAGAGGATGTAGGCCTGGTTTTAGAAGTGATCTCTGGGCCCGATGAATACGACAGCACAGTTTCTCAAAAACCTGTGGGAGAATTTTCATTGGTAAAAACAGAAAAGAACAAAAAATATCGTTTCGCATATTTCAAAGAAACTTTGGACCATCCATCTCTTGATCCTGAAATTGCTTTGTCAATAAATAAATTGATAAAGCAGATAAAAGATGAAGGACACCAGGTAAAAGGTTTAAGTTTTGAATACCTTGATTATATAGTTCCGGCTTACTATATCCTCACAACTGCTGAGGCTTCATCAAATCTTGCCCGTTATGATGGCGTAAAATTTGGATACCGGACAAAGGAGGATGTAAATGAATTAACAGAGTTTTATAAACGTAACAGAAGTGAGGGATTTGGGAAAGAAGTGAAACGTAGAATCATGTTGGGCACATTTGTACTTAGTACCGGGTATTATGACGCCTATTTTACTAAAGCACAAAAAGTAAGAAGGAAGTTATTGGAAAAAACAGAGCTGGTTTTCAACAGTTTCGACTTTATTCTCATGCCTACAGCACCCTCTGTTGCTTTTAAAATTGGAGAAAAAACTGATGATCCAATAGCCATGTACCTTGCTGATATCTATACTGTTTTTGCTAATCTTACCGGCATTCCGGGTATATCTTTACCCCTGTTTAAACATAGTAGCGGCATGCCCTTTAG
>CAZOOT010000103.1:0-11777 GCA_964581455.1 uncultured Chitinophaga sp.
TCTCCGTCAATCAGTATTACCGAATTCTTGATAGGCTCACCACCAAAACCGTCGATCAGTGTGCCACCTACAAGAGCTTTTTTAGTTTGTGCTGAAACAAAAATGGCAGATAGCAAGATTAAGCTTGCAAAAAATATTTTTCTCATAGCTGATCAGTTTTTTTTAGAAAAAGAAAACAATTTAAATAAATTTATTGCTGGTACAATACAGAACAACTATATGGCGAAACTTTAAAACCTCCTTCAACTTTAGTTTTTGCTTCCCGGTTATTTAAAATAGCTGCAGACCAGGAACCTTTACTCAAAGGAATATTTACAGCTTTTCCTGAACCATTTAATAAAACCAGGATATTATTCCAGCTGTCATTCACTGCTGCCCCATTAATTTTATAAGCTACAATTCCGGCTGGTAAATTTTCCATGAAATAAATATTCCTTGCAATTTCATTTGTTGTTTTCATTCTGAAAGCCGGATGCGTTTTTCTCATTTTGATCAGTGCTTTCACATAATCATGTACATCTATGTTTTTTGATTTTAAATTCCAGTCAATTGCATTGATGCTGTCAGGAGATTCAAAACTGTTCTCCACTCCCTTTTTGCTACGCAGAAATTCTGTTCCGGCATGCAGAAATGGAATTCCCTGTGAAGTAAGTACTATTGATAAGGCCAGCTTATGCATTTCCTTTCTTTCTGCTTCGGACGCATCTTTGGCCGAAATTTTCAGTTTATCCCAAAGCACATGATTATCGTGGCAGTCTGCATAAGCAATCGTTTGGAACGGTTCCTTTGCATAAGGAGCTTTTGAATAATTTACTTTGCTGTAATCTACCTGTGGATGTTTGCATGCCGCAACTATGCCAAACTTTATACTTTCTTCTAACCCGGGTTTACCACTTGCAAATCCTTTTTCTTCATGGTCAAAAACGCTTCCTTTAATTCCATCTCTTATATCATCGCTAAAGACAGCAATTTTATCCAGTTTATATGCATTTTTTTTCAATGCTCTTAATGAATCTGGTAATGGTGAAGAACCGGCTGTCCATCCTTCTCCATAAATTAAAATGTCAGGTTTTATTTTATGCAGTTCTTTTGAAATAAGGTTCATGGTCTCAATATCATGTACACCCATCAGGTCAACCCTGAATCCATCTATATGGTATTCATTTACCCAGAAAAGCATTGATTCCAGTATGAATTTTCTCATCATGGCCCTTTCACTTGCAGTTTCATTACCACAAGCAGTAGCATTGGAAAATTTTCCTTCCTTTGTTTGCCTGTAATAATATCCCGGTACCAACTGATTGAAATAGGAGTCTTCAGTAAGCCTGGTATGATTATAAACAACATCCATAACAACTCTTAGCCCGTTTTGATGAATTGTTTGTATGAGTTTTTTGAATTCCTTTATCCTCGTTATTCCATCTGCTGCATTAGTTGAATAAGACCCATCTGGCGTATTGTAATTCAATGGATCGTATCCCCAATTATACTGTGGTTTTTCGGAATTACTTTCATCTATAGAATAAAAATCAAAAACGGGTAGCAAATGAACATGTGTAATACCTAATTCTTTTATATGGTCCAGTCCGGTTGAATATCCTTCTTGATTTTTTGTTCCAACCTCTGCTAATCCGGGATATTTTCCTTTTTTACTGATACCTGAATTGTTTGCTATACTGATATCCCTGATATGTAATTCATAAATTATAGCATCAGTTTTGTTTTTGAATACCGGGCTTTTATCTTTTTCCCAATTAACAGGGTTGGTCAATCTCATATTAACAGCCATTGCTCTTTTGCCATTTACTCCCACTGCTTTTGCATAAGGATCCGGAACTTCCTGTAACCATTGTCCCCCAACCATTACACGGAAAACATAAAATTGACCGATAATTTTTTCTGTAACCACAGCTATCCATGTTCCATCATTTCTTTTCTGCATTTCCTTAATAGAAATTACTTCACCACCTGATCCTTCTTTATAAAAAAGCAATTGTGCTCTTTGAGCTGGCGGAGACCATATTTTAAAAACAGAATTACCGGGATGAAAAGTTAAACCCAGATCATTGCCGGAATAAACAGGATAAGAATCATAAGCAAGATTTTGCGTTTTTGCATTAAAAAAACTTATTAATAAACCAAAAAACATAATGAGTCTTTTCATGAGTAAATTAGAAATTTATATAACGAATATAAATTTATGTGAACAATTGTTTTAAGATTTTTTTCATAATGTATACATTAGTACGATGATTCCTGTAAATTGAAGCCTGATTCTAAAAAACAATTCTTCAATGGGTGACCTTCAGATCAAAAAGCAAAGCAAAAAATACGATGCAGTAATAATTGGTTCTGGTGCCGGTGGCGGAATGGCTGCATATATATTGGCAAAAGCAGGATTAAAAGTCTGTTTACTTGAAGCCGGTTTTATGTACGATCCGCAAAAAAATATTACTCAATTAAAAAATCCATGGGAAAGTCCCAGGCGTGGCGCTTCTACAAAACTCCGCCCCTTTGGTGATTTTGATGCCAGTTATTATGGATGGGAAATAGATGGAGAGCCATATACCAAACAGGCAGGTACAGATTGGATGTGGTGGCGTGCAAGAATGTTGGGTGGCAGAACCAATCACTGGGGAAGGATATCTCTTCGCTTTGGTCCCAAAGATTTTAAAAGAAGAAGTATTGATGGGCTTGGCGAAGACTGGCCCATCAGCTATGAGGATATAAAACCTTATTATGATAAGATAGATAAGTTAATCGGTGTATTTGGTACCAATGAAGGTTTAGATAATGATCCTGACGGATATTTTTTACCACCCCCCAAACCCCGCTTGCATGAACTTTTTATTAAAAAAGCAGCGGAGCAAGCCAGTGTGAAAGTGATTCCATCCAGGCTTTCCATACTTACAAAAAAAATAGAAAGCACTACTGACAGAGGTGAATGTTTTTTTTGCGGACAATGCAACAGGAACTGCAGTATGGCCAAGGCTGATTTTTCATCGCCCAATGTTTTAATAAAACCTGCTGTGGAGACAGGTAATGTAGATGTGATAGCAAATGCTATGGCCCGGGAGATATTTACAAATAAAGAAGGAATTGCCACTGCGGTTTCATATATCAGTAAAGAAGATATGATGGAATACCAGGTTTCCGGCCGTGTGATCATAGTTGCAGCCGGTGCTTGCGAGTCATCAAGGCTTTTATTGAATTCAAAATCGGAAAGACATCAGAACGGATTGGCTAATTCAAGTAATGTAGTGGGGAAATATTTACATGATTCTACCGGAGCTGCCTTGGGTGGATATCTTCCGGCACTGTTTGGCAGAAAACGATATAACGAAGACGGAGTGGGCGGCATGCATATTTATTCACCCTGGTGGCTGGATAATAAAAAACTGGATTTTCCACGCGGATACCATATAGAATACTGGGGTGGCATGAGCCAGCCTGCTTATGGATTTATGGGTGGTATAGAAAGTATGAATGGAAAATATCTGGTTCATGGAAAACAAAAAGAAGCCGGTGGTTATGGCAAATCACTGAAAGAAGATTATCGTTTCTTTTATGGAGCAAGTGTGGGAATGGCAGGTCGTGGTGAAGCAATACCGAGAGAAGATAATTATTGCGAGATCGATCCGAATGTTGTTGACAAATATGGAATACCCGTTTTAAAGTTTAATGTAAAATGGAGTGACTATGAAAGAAACCAGGCCAGGCATATGAAGGAAACCTTTAAAGAGATCATGCATAATATGGGAGCTGTCATCACCTGGGGTGCCAATGATGATGCAGGTAATGACTGGGGATTGAACAAACCCGGAGAAATTATACATGAAGGAGGTACTGCAAGAATGGGAAACAATGCAAAGACATCAGCACTCAATAAATGGAACCAGGCACATGATTGTAAAAATCTTTTTGTTGTTGATGGTGCAGCTTTCACATCTCAGGCAGATAAAAACATAACCTGGACAATTCTGGCCCTGAGTATGAGAGCCAGTGAATATATAGTTGAGGAGTTAAAGAAAAACAATTTATAAAAAACAATATTTATTAGTTATACGTCAAATAACTTAATTATGGATCGCAGAAAATCATTAAAAATAATCTTTACAGGGGCAGTAGCTGTACCCGCAGTAATAGCAGGTTGCAATCCCGATAATAAAGCTGATATCGTAGTATCAACTGCCGAACCGGTTTTTACAATTGATCGCAACCCGGATGAGATTGCCAATGAAAAGAGATTGCTGGCAATGGATAAGTTTTTTACCGATCATGAAATGGCTACAATTGCAATACTTGCAAATATTATAATTCCGGCTGATGATGTGAGTGGAAGCGCTACAGATGCAAAAGTGCCGGAGTTCATTGAGTTTATAGTAAAAGATATGCCTTACCACCAGACGCCACTTCGGGGTGGCCTCCGCTGGCTGGATGTTTATTGCATGAAGCAATACGACAAAACCTTCAAAGATTGCAATGAAACGCAACAGCTTGAAGTGGTAGACGCAATTGCCTATCCTGATAGAAAAATCATGCCTGGAATGAAGCAAGGAGTTGCTTTTTTCAAAAAAATGAGGGATCTGGTTGCTACCGGATTCTACACAACTGAAATTGGTGTAAAAGATATTGGCTACGCCGGTAATACGCCTAATCAATGGAATGGTGTTCCGGATGAAGTATTGAAACAATATAACCTGACTTATACAGAAAAAGAATTAAAAGAATGTGTAAGTTTTGATACCAAAAAAATATAAATCATGTCTAAAAATAATTCACGCCGCAAATTTATCCGAAATGCTTCTGCAGCTGCTGCAGGATTTTTTATTGTACCCCGTCATGTGATTGGCAGAGGTTTTATTGCACCCAGCGATAAATTACGAATTGCCGGCATTGGTGTTGGTGGCAAAGGACAAAGCGACCTCAGTTCATTTGCAAAAAGTCCAAATGTGGATATAGTAGCTTTATGTGATGTGGATGACAGGCAGGCGGTAACATCAAGAAAAAATTTTTCCAAAGCACCTTATTACAGGGATTATAGAGAAATGCTGGAAAAAGAAAAAAATAATATTGATGCTGTTTCAGTTTCAACGCCTGATCATACACATGCTGTAGCCACTATTGCAGCCATGCAATTGGGCAAGCATGTGTATACTCAAAAACCACTGACGCATGATATTTATGAAGCGAGAATGCTGACTGAAGCTGCAAAAAGATATAAAGTAGTTACTCAAATGGGTAACCAGGGCGGCTCTGGCGATGGTGTAAGAAAAGCAAAAGAAATTTTTGATGCGGGTATGATTGGTGATGTTCATACTGCTTACGCATGGACCAACCGGCCTGTGTGGCCACAGGGCATCCCCACTCCTTCCGGCACACATGAAATACCTAAAGAACTGGATTGGGATCTTTGGTTGGGGCCATCACAGAAGATTGATTTTAATCCTGCTTACCTGCCATTTAACTGGCGTGGTTGGTGGGCATTCGGCACAGGTGCTTTGGGTGACATGGCTTGTCATATCATGGATCCTGTTTATCGCATACTACCCATCCTATATCCGGATTCTGTAGAATGTAGTGTAGCTACGCTGTGGAGTAAGATGTGGGATGATTCTCAAAATCCTGATGCCTGTCCATCATCATCCATCATTCATTTAAATTATCCAAGAACAGATGGAAAGGGAAATATAAAAGTGTCCTGGTTTGATGGCGGATTATTGCCACAAAGACCAGATGAACTTTTACCGGAAGAAGCTTTTGGAAATTGGGATGGTGGTGTTTTGCTGATTGGAACAAAAGGAAAATTATTGATGGATTGTTATGGAGAAAATCCAAGGCTTTTGCCAACAACACTTATGAAAGAAAAAACAATGCCTGCAGAAAAAATAAAAAGAGTTCCTGAGGGCCATTACCTGCAGTGGGTAAATGCCTGCATCGCCGGATATGGGAAAGCAGAAACCAGTTCTTCCTTTGAATTTGCCGGACCATTTACAGAAAGTATTCTGATAGGTAATCTTGCTTTAAGAAGTTTTATACTTAAGAATCCTGCCAATAAAGGTTGGGGTGATAAATGGCTGGGGCGAAAAAAACTTTTGTGGGATGCAAAAAATATGAAGATCACCAATTTTGATGAAGCCAACCAGTTTGTGAAAAGAGAATACAGGGAGGGATGGAAACTGGGTGTAACCTGAAATATCTGGAAACATCAGGTAAATTAAAAGTAATTAAGCAGAGTGAAATTATTTCAGACAGAATTTTCGTAAAGCCAGTGTATAAATTCTCTTATTTTTTCTTTTACCACTTCCACCTTAAACGGTAAACCTTTGATTCTGACAAATGGCCTTTCAAATTTCTCTATATATTCTTTTATCACAATGTGTTCCCGGGTTTTGGTAACAAAATAATCAAGCTTATTATTATCCAGTATTTCATAGCATTTTTCCCAGGTTATGGGAATAGTGATTTCCTTTACCCCTGTAGCGATATAAAAATTCTTTCTGCGGGGATGATCAGGGTGCTGAACTATACAGATTATTCTGTTTAGCGGAAGCTGAACCTTAGCTCCATTCTCATCTTCAACCCATACTATTTTTGATTTTATTTTTGATTGTTCAGCTTTTAATTCTGCCTCTTTCAGGTATACCGGAAGATTCTTTCGCAGGCTTTCCCAAAACGGTTTTACCAGGTATTTATCTACTTTGTACTGGTTAATTATCTCCTGAGGTATTTCAGGATTATCACTTTGAAAGCCTGTATTAAAGATAATGTAAGGATTGTAGTCAGGAATGTTCTGCACATGCTGCAACACTTCAAAGGCGCTGCCGCCATTTAAACTCCAATCGAGATAAATCAGGTGAGGTTTAGAAGATTTTATTTTTACAATGCTTTCTTTTACCCCTGTACAATAGCCGATAGATTCCCAATTTTCAAATGGCCTCATTCTGCGTTCTATTCCTTCGCATACATCTATGGCATTTTCAATTACCAGAAAAGTAAATTTTTCAGGTTTCATATTTAAAGTTTTTGGGGATAGTAATGATTGCTTTTGTTCCATAATACTCATTCCCTTCATTGTAAATTCCGTCTTCATAGTCAACACTTATTTTTTCAAGTTTCCCGTTGTTTAATATTTCCAAAATTCCACTAAGATTTTTAGTTCCTGTTCCATGTTTACGATAATTACTTAAAGTGGCCGCTTTTACTCTTCCCACCCCATTATCGGATACGCTAATGATTATATTTTTATCCGATTCATTTATTTCGATCACCAGTTTCCAGGGGCTGGATTCCCTGTTACTGAGTCCATGCAGCAAAGCATTTTCCACTTGTATCTGCAATAAACCAAGTGGTATTTTTACAGAACTGAACTTTTCGACAATCGGTTGCGGAGGCATATAAGTTTCCAGGTTTTTCAGGTACATCAGGTGGTGTATGTCAATAACATTATTCACCAGCCGCCATTCATCGGCCAGCGAATGGGTGGTCTTTTGTTGTTGTGCATGGCTGAAAATAAGATCAATGCTTTCGCCAAGACGGCTTAATACGCTTTCAGCCTGTGGTTTATTATCCAGCTCTGCGCCAACAGTATTAAGTGCATTCAGTATAAAATGCGGCCGGAACTGGTTGCTCAGCGATACTATCTGGAGTGCCGATAACATTTTTTGACGCTCAGCTTTTACTGTTTCCAGTTCTGCCTCTTTGCGTTTGGCTTTCTCTTCTGCCAACCGGGCTTTATTTTTGTAGGTTATCCAAAGTAAAACAAGAGTGGAAAGTATCGCAAACATAATTGCCCACACCCACCAATACTGCCACCAGAATTTTTTTATAAGAATAGGATAACTGTGAATACTTACTGAACCATCCGATTGACATATTTGTATGGCTAACTCATAATTACCGGGAGCAAGATTTGTATAATCAAATTGTGTTTGTAATGACGGAGAGGGAAAAAATAGGCTGTCCCCTTTTTTAATCAATGTTACACTCATATACCTGGGCATATTATCCCTGCTTTGAAACCACAGGGAAAAATGGAGAGTATTTTTTGTCGGCTTTATTTTTATCTCATGATTTTCTGTTAATAAAGAGTCGCCCGATGAAGTGTGTAGTACGAGGTTTGGTTTTATTGTATATGTTGGTAAGGAAAGCCACTGTTTAATGTTCCATTGGTAGAGCATATCACTGGTTGCAAACCAAACGGAGCTATCCCGCTTATCAATGAGCACAGTATTTTGCTGAGGCCTTGCAGTAAAATTTCCTTCCTGCGGATTAAGGTATCTTATAAAAACCTTCTTGGTTTTATACCATTTATCAAGATCCAGCAATAAAATATCATTTACGGTTCCTATAATGAGCCAACTGCCCCATACTTTAAGCTGCATAATCTTTGTTCCTTCCGGCAACAGAGGATGTTCTATTTTAAATATTTTTTCCGTTGCTATTGTTTCATTTCCGTAATCATTATAATACATTAATCCTCTCTGTCCGGTACCCAACCATACAGTTCCTTTATCATCTGTGCAGGCAGACCAAAAGTCGAAAGATGTTTCATTTTTGTAAATGAGCCATGTCTTTGCTTTATCCTTATCCGGGTAATAAACTGCAAATCCCATTCCTGGTCCACCCATCCAAATTCTGGACTTAGCATCTTCAGCAATACACTCTACTCCTTTCAAATTATTCCCATATGTACTGTCTATTTTCTTCCAATGGGGTTTACCAGATTCCAATGATTGAATATCAGACATCCAAAGTCCCTTATTATATGCTGTTCCGAAGTAGAAATGTTGCTTGTCTTTACTCAAGTAGATACTATAGCCTACAGTACCGGGTGAAAGACCTTTTTTATGACCATGCATATCATATTGAAACAAACCTGATTTTTGCATTTGATCCTCGCTGACAAGTTCGCTGATTAAATAAACATGATTACCTGATGAGAAAGAGCCCGGCAAAAAAATAAGGCCGTCTCTCCGGAATTCCATCATTTTATTTTTTTCAATTACTGACAGCCCGCTCTCATAGCTCCCCACCCAGATCCTTCCGGACGAATCCTGCTGAATTGCATTAATAGCCGCCGATGTAGTATGATCAAAAACTTTTGGATATTTTCTTAAATAGGGAAAATAACGAAATGGCTTTTTATAGGAGCTGAAATAATAGCTTTCTGTTGCAAAATCAAAAAGATTGTTTGTTAATAATTTATCAGCATATTGAATATGGAGCCTTTCTTTATCTGAATTCCGCAAGTTTGTCAAAATGCTATGCTGAAAGCCATTAAAAGAAAAACTGATTTTTGAATCATAATAGGGCTGCTGAAAGTCAGGTCTGACGTGAGCATAATTTTGATTAAAACTGTTACTAATTAAAGTTAAATAAATACGTACAGGTTTATTATTAATAATAGTATCTATAATTCCCGGCACTTTGGATTGGTGAAGAGAAAACTGAAATTCAGCTTTCCAAAGATCATTAATCCTGTAATAATCAGATTTATCACCCGTGCTGGTTATTCTCCATAACTTATTATTTTCATCTGCAAAAAAAAAGGTTGCACTGCCTGCTATTTTAGGAACCGATACCTTACAAACAAAAGAATCTTTTTCAAAGCGATAAAGACTTATGCTGCTTGCAGCAATTAACTCATTTCCAATTCTAACTGCAACAGAGGGTTCTGGAAACCTACGAACTATAGTTATAGAATCATTTTCAATTACGTAATAGAAGTTATTACCGAAAGCTACAAATTGATTATTTCCGGATTCCAGTACTATGTCAATACGGATGGCAGAAACTGCCGGGGAAAGTTTTATTTTACGGGTATAATTATTCCCTTTTATAAACAAAGAACCTGTATTGCCATGAAAAAAAACCCTCCCATCGCTCACTATACCAGAAACAAAAAAATTTGACTCATCTATTCCATCTTTTTCTGAATAGGTATAAGTGTTTCCAAAACCAATATGGCCTCCCGGCTGAGCAGGGGAAATGACAGCCTTTACTAATATCCAGACAGTAAACAGGATTATTTTCACTTACTAAAGATAGTATGAAGAGCAGTTACTGATAAGGGATAATTTCTGTTTCGTGTTATCAATAGGAGGATTCGTGTGCTATGGGGGCCATTTTTTCAAAAAACAATTTAACATTGGTAACAGAGACCATTATTCCTGAATCCGATAAACATAAATGGTATAATGCAAATGGATGAGCAAATTAAAAATATGAAAAGATTATTTGTTCCCGGCATTGTAGTGATGACCTTATTCCTTTTTTCAACTGCTTGCAGAAAAGCGGTTAATGATCTCAACCCAGGTGAAGAAATGGCGACATCCCGTTTTGATGCTAAACTAAACAAAAATAGTTGTGCAGTTATAACAGCGGCTCTTGTTACACCTGAGTGGACTGGAAGCAATGCAGCGGTTCGATATATTATCTCCTGGAAAAATCAAGGGGGAAAAAAATTTATTGAGGTGATTCCCGATGGTGAAGAGTCTTTTTTTATTGACGCTTCTGATGCCACAGGATCATATTCATGGCCCTGGCAGGTAGCCAGCCCGTATGGAATATTCACTTTCCGTACAATTACCCGTACAGGGGGATCACCGGGAGAAGGTTCAATATGCCGGGATGAAACCTGGAGTATATCTATCGACCCACCTAATTAAAATAAATCAACATTAAAACAAACTGAAGGCTATCTCAAAAGGATAGCCTTTTCCCGTTTTAAGTATATGGTTAATCATAATTAACTGTATACTTATTTAGCATTTGCAGGTACGCTTGTAGGATAATTTCTGTTTCGTGTAATAATCTAACGGTTTCGTGCAGAATATGATATTTAACTATTGAATTCGGATTATAATTGAGAATGAAAAAGCTATTATTCCTTACTGCATTGTTTTATAAAACCAGCAAAACTACATTTATGAAACTGACAGCGTTTATTCTATTTAGTATAGTGTTTTGTCTATATGGTGATGCCCAAAAAGCTGATACACTAACTAATGATAACATAATCAAACTTTTTAAAGCCGGACTGAGCAGCGATATTATAAAATCAAAAATTGCATCATCAGTTTCAAAATTTAATGTTTCTATAGATGGGCTGATAGAGTTAAAAAAGGCCGGCATACCAGATGACGTTGTAAATAGCATGGTTGCAAAGCCTGAAGAATCCAATACTACTGGTTCAATCCAAACGAATTTAAAGGGAAGATTAAATCTTTCATCTGGCATTTATTATAAAACACCTAATGAGGAATACGTAGAAATAGAGCCATCAGTTTTATCAGGTACAAAATCAAACAATGCTGCACAGTATTTTGTAAGTAGTTTGATCAGTTCAAAAATGAAAGTTTCTTTAAGTGACAATCAATCATCTATGGTTATAAATGAAAATTCGCCTAAGATCATTTTTATCTTTGATACAACACAAAAAAATAATTTAAACAATGATAATAACCAATGGTTCAATAATGCAAGAAGCCCTAAGGAATTTGCTTTAGTGAAGCTCGATGTAACTCGTAACTCAAGGGAACTTACAATAGGCAAATCTAATATAGTGGGCGAAGATATCGGTATTGATGAGAAATCTTCTATTCGGTTTACTTCCAGAAAACTTTATAATGGTGCTTATGAAATAGAACCCGAATCGGCTCTTAAAGAAGGTGAATATTGCATTATGTTTTCACAAGGAATCAAGAAAGGCCAATCAACCAAAGTTTTTGATTTTAGTATTAAATCTAAAAAAGCATTTTAAGTATTCTTAATTA
>CAZOOT010000104.1:0-11407 GCA_964581455.1 uncultured Chitinophaga sp.
TGCCGGAGAACTAGAAGTTCTTTTCCCCTTCATAACTTCTGTTGACTTAATCTCGCCAATACTATTAATGGGGTTTGAAAATACTGTCCAAACCACATTCTTTGAAACAGCATATTCATAATCAACATCATTACTTCCGCCTCCACTACTTGCACCCGGATCGGGACATATCATCTCATCTCCAATATTATTATTATCACAATTTGCCCCACTGCAAGTTGTAGTGATATAAACTTCTGTAGTTCCAAGTATGTTTCCATTACTGTCATAATAAGTTGTTACCAGGTACCAATCAGTACAACTGGTGTTTCTTTGTTCGCCTGAGTTGGCACTGGTTTTAGTTTTAACAAGCCCTACTGAACTTAACTTTTTATCCTTGTATGACAATTCATATTGCGACCAGCCTGTTGCACTGAAAAAACGGAATTTACCATTACACTCCGGCTCCACCGTGTTGAAAATATGATAAAAGGTATTGTCAGGAACCCTACTCAATTTTTCATTGTTATCAGGAGTGAACAAAACCATATTTCCTCTTCTTATTTTACCATCCGCTTTCTCCATTAGCACAAGGTAGGCAACAGCATTAACATCCAGCTTCCTTACCTTTTTATATTCCTCTTTTACAGGGATAATAATGAGTTTCTCATTTTGTCCCGATTTTTCTATTCTTGTTCCTGAAAAATCCAAGTTTGATTTCAGTAATTCCACCCTGCTGCTTTTATTTGGCATACCTGCCGGTTTTTGAGCTTCCAGCCAGGCGTTTACTTTTGAGATCAATGCGGCATTTTCATTGCCGGTTGATATTTCTTTCTGGCAGGAATGAAAACAAATAGCTGTAGCGGAAAACAACGCTATTGATAAGATTAACTTTTTCATAAAAATGGTTTTATGGTTAAGTGATTTTAAATTACACTTTTCTGGAACTTGCAATTTGTAGAAAAGGAATTTGTAAATGTAAGTCGAAGGGGGGGGGGGTATTCCTATACCACAAACGTGGTATTTATTCTTAAATAAGTGCAACTACTTAGCTAAACAAATATTCCACATCTTCTTTAGTAAGCGACTTAACAAATGAAGTATCATCGGCAATCAGGTCTTTGGCCAATGCTCTTTTCTTGTCCTGCAGCTGCATGATCTTGTCTTCAATTGTGTCTTTACAGATCATACGGTAGGCAAAAATATTTTTCTCCTGCCCGATACGGTGCGTTCTGTCAATGGCTTGTTGCTCCACAGCAGGATTCCACCAGGGATCAACTATATATACATAGTCTGCAGCAGTCAGGTTAAGACCTACGCCTCCGGCTTTTAATGAGATCAGGAACACCCTCACCGTTTCATCGTTTTGAAAACTCTGAATGGCAATTTCCCTGTTCGGCGCCGAAGTGCTGCCATCGAAATATTCATACTTCACACCCAGCTGATCCAGTTTTTCTCTTATTAATCCCAGCATGCCCAGGAACTGTGAAAAGACCAACGCCTTGTGGTTGCTGATATTTTCTGTGATCTCTCTTGTCAGTTCATCCAGCTTGATGGAATGGTTTTCAAATTTTTCTGTTTCATTTAATATGGCCGGAGAATCACAGATCTGCCGCAGCTTCATCAATCCCTGTAAAATGGTGAGCTGGGATTTGTGTATTCCCTGCGATTCAATATTGCCCAATATCTGGGTTCGGAAATCATTTCGATAAGCATCATAAATACTTCGCTGTTCTTCTTCCATTTCGCAAAACAAAATTGTTTCTGTTTTTTCCGGCAGGTCTTTTGCCACCTGTTCTTTTGTACGGCGGAGAATAAAGGGGTAAATAATTTTTTTCAGGTGTTCCTTTCTTTCCGGGTCTCCTAATTTATCAATGGGTATGGCAAATTCCTGGCGGAAAAATTCCATACTGCCCAGCATACCCGGGTTTAAAAAATTCATTTGTGCAAAGAGATCAAAAGTATTGTTCTGAAGCGGCGTACCACTCATGCAAAGCCGGTGACGGGCATTTAATAATGAAGCGGCCTTGGTTACTTTGCTGGCCGGGTTTTTAATCGCCTGGCTTTCGTCAAGCACCATATAATCAAAAGGCACATGTACCAATAGTTTTATATCGCTTCGCAAAGTGCCGTAAGTAGTAATAATGATATCAAAGTTTTTAAAACTTTCTTTATCTCTTGATCTTGTAGGTCCGTGATGAATATGATAAGTAAGATCCGGTGTGAATTTTTTTATTTCGTTTTCCCAATTATAAATAAGTGTTGTGGGGCAAACCACCAGCGATTGCAAAGATTCATTTTCATTTTTATAATGCTGCATGAAGGAAAGAGCCTGCACGGTTTTACCCAAACCCATGTCATCGGCAAGTATGCCACCCCAACTCACTTCCCTTAAATAATTCAGCCATTGATAGCCCGAAACCTGGTAAGGCCTCAGGATGCTGCGCAAGCCATTCGGAGGCTCTATCTCTTTGATCTTATTAAAATCTTTCAGGTTTTCATATTTGGCTTCCAGTTGCATCACTAGTTCCACCTCGTCCCTGTTTTCATAAAGCTCGTCAATCACACTGGTATGGTAGCGGCTCAACTTCAACTGGTTGTTTTTTCCTTCACCGACACGGAACAAGAGAGAATATTTTTTGATCCATTCTTCCGGTAGAATTCCCAGGGTGCCGTCCCCCAATTGTACAAATTGCTGTTTATTGGCAAGGGCTCTTTTTACTTCTGCAATGGTAACTTTCTGATCTCCGAACACAATGTCCACTTTTGCATCGAACCAGTCGGTATTGTTGTTGATATAAATTTTTGTGCTGGGCCTGGCAGTATTGAAACGGAAGTTTTTTAATGCCTCAAATCCAAAGACTGGCGTTTTCTTTTCATTCATGGCATCCACAAACAAAAAGAACCAGTTGTTTTTTAAAACATCAATTCCCTTTAAAGCCAGGGAATGTGTTTCTTCCTGGTAAACAAAATTGCTGTGAAGTCCCTGCAGGCTCCTGATAAATTCCTGTTCCGCCTCACGGTTCCGCTGAACGATAATTACTTTTTCGCCGGAAGGAACTACAATTTCATCCCTGTCCCTGGCTTTTGTTTCATATCCTTTGTAATTAAATGTTGGTTGAAACACCAGGTAATCTCCTTTTTCTACCAGGAACAGGCTCACTTCTGGTTTACCATCTTTCACTTCCTGTAACAGCGAACGATCAAAATTTATTTTGTATTCTTTTGCCAGGGGCATTACTTGTTTTAGCAATGCTTCGCTCCATTCAGCAGCTGAAAATTTTCTGGATCCGGAAGGAAGAAAACTTTCGGTCACTTCAACCGAAGCCTGGTCTTTCCATGGAAAAAGCTGGTGATTGTACACATAAAAAAGCGGAGTGACGGCTTCATTGTCTTTCAGATCAAACCACAGGCCACCTGCCTTCACTGTAGATTTTATTTCAAAAGAACCATTGTTGTTTTTAGAAACATCAAAGGAAGGAACAATCTCTTCCTCAGAAACACGCAGCGGTTCAAGGTTTGTTGTTTTAAAAGGCTTGTTGTTTGTCAGCTGATATAAAAGGCCATTGCCGGAAAGAGACACAAAAAGCCTTTTAAGTTTTGGGAAAAGATACTCTCTTACCAGGCCCCTGGTGTCTTCAGGCAAATCATCTTCTTCATCATGAATGATATTTTCCCATATGCCCGAGAAAGGGGAATTGCGGGAAATATATTTACTGATTTCCGGCTCCTGTAATTTTCTGAGCGAAGAAAGAAGTTGTTTATCCGCTTCAGAAAAATTTTCTGTGTCAACATATTTTGTAAGATCAAGCTTTTCTACCTTACCGGGAAAAGTTGTTGAATTTTCATCCGCCTCCCCGCTAATTGCATGTATGGTAAAATAAGGATAGTTCTTTTTATTAAAGCTGATCACCACACCAAGGCGTTGCGAGACGGTGCTTACTTCCACCGGCCTGGCTTCCACCAATACCTCTTCTTGTACCAGTACTGGTTTAGGCGCAGCTACATTAATGCTGTTTACTCTTTTAATGCTGTTGTCCAGCACCCTTAAAAAAGGCTTTCCATCTTTATAGGTAAACTCAAATTTGCCGGACAGGTCATCTGTTAAGGAATAGCCATATGCTTCCAGCAGTTTATTTTTTTCTTTATCCCAGTTACGGATACTGTCAAAATAATTGGGACCGTAATTATCGAGTAATTGCAAAAAAACAATTGTCTTTGGCAGACAAAGCGGATGACTTTCCTCCGGGTAATTACTGCTGGTGTCAAAATTCTTTTCTTCGTTCTTTTTTATAATAACACGATAGGTTTTTCCTTCCAGCTGCACAGAAGCTTTTACCACTTCTTCTTTTGCAGATTCAATATCGGCACGATGAGAACGAAGAAAACTTTCAGCTTCGGTATAGGTGTCTTTTGAACAAAGCTGCTTGATCGTTCTCAAATCAATTGTTTTCATCTTTGCCACTGTATGCTGCTGATCGTAGGTGGGCTCGGCAGTCTTCAGCAGGTTCTTATCCAGCATCTCCTGCAGCTGAAACAGGGAAGCGGCTTCGTGCCTGCAAATTTCTCCAAGATTATATGGACAGGTGCACCTTAATGAAACATGCTGCGGATCGTTTATTTTCTGTACATGTACTTTGTAAAAGGTGGCGTAGTTATCATCCTTAACACGGAATGTAGCTGAACCAAAAAGATGATCATATTCTGCCAGCTCAACAAAATTAACCGAATGGATTTTTTTTCCACGACGGATCACTTCATCAGTTCCGTGGGTATAAACAAATTTGATCAGGTGCGGTAAAGCCATAATAGAATTTGGAATTGGCAATTGACAACCGGCAATAAATTTTTAAAATCGGGTTTTGTTTATTGCTTGTTGTTTATTGCTCATTGAAAAAAGGGTAATCTGCAAAAATAAAGGAATGTGTATTTTATTTCCAGTACAAGTCGAATAAAATACTTATTTAGCTTTTTGTTATTAAGTGAGAAAGAAATGAAGTATCTTGTTAAGTTTTTTTCTGTTCCGGCCACAGCATTGCCAATTCGGCTTATGTATTTATTTTACGATCAGTTTTCCGTTTTCATAAAAAGGTAAAGCGTTTGCAACATCAGCGGTTAAGCAGAAACGGATATCTTTTTCTAATCCAAAACCCATCAGTCGCTGATAATGTGAAGCACTGTTTTTTTTCATAAACCCAAAAACATCTTTTTCGGCTTTTTTATAAATAGTTTCTGCGATATAAGAAGAGTCGCAGTTGATAGAAAAATGATCTTTTATATTTGATATCACTGCACCGGCAAATAGCATGTCTTCCATATTCACCCGGTCTTTCCAGGCGGCACAGCCAAGAATTACATTTTTATTTTTTTGCAAAAGATAATCGCAAACTGAAGAAAGGTTCGGGAAGGACCCGGTAATTATTTCTTCTGTGCCTTTGTCAAGTGCCATTTGCAATAAGCGGGTGCCATTTGTAGTAGTAAACACCAGGACCTTGCCTTCAATAAACTCACGGGGATACTCAAAAGGAGAATTGCCATAAGCCAACCCCTCTGCAATTTTTCCATCTCGTTCTCCAGCTGTAATGCCATCAATTTGTTTGCCCAACTCAATACAGCGATTTACACTGTCAACAGGAATGACAGACTTGGCGCCATTGTGTAAGGCAACGGCAATAGTGGATGTGGCCCGCAACACATCAATGATAACAACAACACTATTGCTGACATCATAGAGATGAAGAAGGGCAGGAGAAAGACAAGTGAAGAGTGCGGGTTTTTGTTTTGGCATCAGCAAATATAAAAGTAATAGAATTCAAAAATGAGTATGAACTATCGCCAATTAAGCATTTGAATAAATACAACGAAAGGGGTATTGAAATCTTAGATCTCATCTTCTTACTTTGTGTTTTGAAAGGACGACTGAAAATTTAACCACCCAAACCTATTCTGTATGAACATTCAAAAATTTACCCCCCCCCCGTTCTGTTTTAAAACTTACTTCCATAATGATTTTGCTTTTCTTTATTTCTTCCTGCCGGAAAGTGAAAGACATTGAGGCGCCTCCTGAAAAGGACGATACAGCAGTAAAAAAATTTTTTCAGATACCAGAAGGAGCAAGTGAAGGATTAATCAGTGTTATTGCTGATATTAAAAAGCAAAATGACAAGAATAATTTTGTAAATCAGCTTTCGGTGAAATATGGTTTTCCGGCCTGGGACAAAACAGTAGCCAATATTTCAATAAAAAAATCATCTAACAATCCAAATGCACGGAGTGCAGCAGCAGACAGTTTACAGCTATTCCTGATTCCATTCAGGGCCAGCGATAGTTCTGTAAGTTCTTACCTGGTCTGTGCAAAAAACGGAAATGACTATACATACAGGTATTATAAAAAGGGGTTTCTTTCTTCATTATATGCAGCCAACGATACTGTTAAACAACTTCGGGAGGGGCTACTAGGCGCTTTTAGTTATTTCGAAAAGAAAATTAATAATAAGGACAGTATTTATATAGGCGGAGTTTATAAGAAAGTGGTTAAAGATGTTACTATTAATTTTAATAGAATACTTGCAAACGGAAGGAGTCAGGTAAATAGTTCTATAACAGTCGTTACGGTTTGTTATACAACCTCCATTCCTCAGCCTTCAACAGATCCACAGGCAAGAACAACATCACATGCTCCAGAAGCCTGTATATCTATTGGTGTATATGGCAGTATGCTAGATTTGGGTTTCACCAGTTCCGGAGGTTATAGTTCTGGAACCAGTAGTGGGTCTGGTGGTGGCGGATCCACAGGAGGTAACAGTTTTCCAGACGGTTTTCAATGTCCTCAATCTGAATGGTGGTGTGAAAGTGGGGAATATAAACTTGTAGATGGAGTTTTTTATACTTCTGATGCTTATCCAGGTGCCGAAAAAGGGCTCCCTTGGTTATGGTGGGAGAATTCAAGTTTGAATACTTTTGTAGCACCACCAAATTTTCCACTACTTGATAATCCCGATTATTTTAAATGTTTTACTAATGATCCAACATCAACATATAAAATAACATTAGCGGTTGATCAGCCTAATGCCGGCACAAGAGATACCTATACATTTTCTAATTCAGGAAACTCAAGTTCAAGTGGTCCAGTAAACACAGGACACACTTTTTTAATTCTTGAACAAATAAAGTCAAATGGAACAAGGGTAATTAGAAATATTGGATATTATCCTAAAGAATCCGTAAAACCATTAGTGAATCCTATTAGCGATGGCGCTTTTGTTAACGACGAATTTCATGAATATGACGTAAGTCTTACGACTACCGTTTCAGAGTCTTCCTTTTTTCAATTTTTAGAAATTCTTAAAAATAGTTCATCAGAACAGTATAACTTAAATGATAATAATTGCAGCTCGTTTTGTACAAAAAAGCTAAGACAAATAGGAATTGAAATTTCTGAAACATCAGGAAGATGGCCTTTTGGCAGTGGGGTAAACCCTGGCGATTTAGGAGAAGATATAAGACAAATGCAACTTTTGCCAAATCAGACAAGAAACAACTCTGGGGGAAATGCTCCGCTTAATTTGACAACTTGTTAAAATAATTTAAAATGATAATGAAAAACAACTTGAGCTTGTTTGTGGTTTCTTTAATTTTAATAATAGCTTGCACAAATAATAAAAAAAATGTCTTGGAAATGAAAATTAAAGAAATAGTTCTTTATTATGAGACAGTGTTTAAAACTGATAGTGGCATAGATAGTATTTTGAAAGAGAAAGTACATACTTATACTGATTCGAATGTAATGTTGCTTTTAGAAAAAGCTAAGCGAACGAATGAATTTTTTTTATGGAAGGGCAGCATAAGTGGGGTTATTATTTATGAAAATGGCGATTCAACAAAATTAAAAATAAGCAGATACGGGGCATATTTCATGAATTTAACGGAGAATCAATCTTATTCATTTCCCAACAAAGAGTTAAAAAATCAATGGATTGAATTTATAAACTCTTTTTTAAATATGCCATCAAAAAATCAATAAGGCTTCAAAATCAGGGAAGGCTACAACACTAGTTACATTAAACAGGTTAATAGTGCAGCCCGAAACCCGACCACAGCAGATTTCTCAACATATGGACTTAAAAAATGTAATTAATAACAAAATATGCGCCGCCTAAGTTTAATAATTCTTTTAATTCTATTATTGTTTTCAATAATAAGTGGTCAGGAGAAAACAATAAATAAAAACCTGGATTATAATGGAGGTCCTGATTCTTTAATTAGTGACATCAGCTATAGTTTATCAAATTCGTTATTAAGCATTTCAAAAACATATATTTTATTTTATGAAGTATCGGTTAATAAAAAGAGCGGAATTAAAAGGATTGAGTTAATTAATAGTTCATCAGATAATATTACCAGGCAGGTGTCTTTGGCTATACAAAAGACTTCAGAAAATTGGAGAATTAAGTCAAAGAAAACACAGGTTGTAATAATTCCTATTTTTTTAATAAAAGATAGTGAATCTACAAAGAATTACGAATATTTTTTTCTCAATTCAAGGGACTACATTAAAAAAAATAATTTCCTAAAATGTTATTTTATAACTCCGATTGTATTTAATTTCTTTTCTCACAACTGAAAGTGTGGCTTTCTTTGATTATAAGAAGGGACAGAAAAAAGTTAAAAATGGGTATGAAGCACCGCTTTCCATTTTTCAGTTACTGCATATTGGCGGATCACTTCGTTCCGGTTTTTAATCAGTTTTTCTATATAAGAGGTCAGAAAAAACTTATTTACCAATTTACCGATCCAGCCATGGAGAGATTCGAAGGAAACAATGTCAATGATGATCGTACCATTATCGGCAGTTTTAAAAAAATGTTCATGCTGAAATGAAACAAAATCGCCACGGATCATTTTATCAGTAAATTTTTCATAGGGCTTCATTTCCATGATCCGGGAAGTGAAAAATCTTGTTTTAAAAAAATGTTTTGCCTTCCAGGTTACCATATCGTCTTTTTCTACCAGGCCCGATGTGATACCAGAGACCGCCACCTCACCGGTTTGCTGCATGGATATTTTATGCAAACTGATATTTCGGCTCAGGTCAAACACCCTTTCCACAGGTGCAGCAATAAATGAGGTAAGATGAATTGTGGGCATGATATAGTCAAAAGTAAAAATTAAACAGTCAAAAAATGAAAAGCAAGAAACGGGCTTTTTTTGAATTTTTACTTTTTACTTATGAATTTAACTGAAGGGCAGCTTCACCACTTTTGCTTTCAGCAGCTTATCCCGGACAGCAATTGAAATTCCAGAGTCAATCGATGAATGTTCTATGGAAACATAACCCATGCCGATGGCCTTTTGTAAAGAAGGAGATTGGGTGCCGGAAGTTACATGGCCGATCTTGTTTCCACTGTCATCCCTGATCTCATAACCATGTCGCGGGATTCCTTTATCAATCATTTCAAAAGCTACCAGCTTTCTTTTTATCCCTTCTGCTTTTTGTTTTTCAAAAATTTCTTTTGAATTAAAATCTTTTGTGAATTTTGTTATCCAACCCAGCCCGGCTTCCAATGGGGAAGTGGAGTCATCGATATCATTTCCATAAAGACAAAAACCCATTTCCAGCCGAAGGGTATCTCTTGCTCCCAGACCAATTGGTTTTAGCCCCGATGCGGCTCCGGCTTCAAAAATTGCATTCCAGATTTTATCAGCACTATCATCTTTGTCTTCAAAATATATTTCTACACCACCTGCCCCGGTATATCCTGTTGCGCTGATAAGCACATTTTCTATTCCGGCAAATTTGCCTTTTGTAAATGTGTAGTACTTCAGGTTAAGAATATCCATTTCAGTAAGCGGCTGAAGAATTTTTGTGGCTTTTGGTCCCTGGATGGCCAACAAAGCAGTTTTGTCAGATACATTATGCATCTCCACTCCTTTTGTATTAAATCTGCTGATCCAGTTCCAGTCTTTTTCAATATTACTGGCATTCACAACCAGCATATATACTTTGTTTTCTTCAATACAATAAACCAAAAGATCGTCCACAATTCCGCCGGTTTCATTTGGCAGGCAACTATACTGTGCTTTTCCGGCTATAAGTTTTGAAGCATCATTTGTAGTTACTCTCTGAATAAGATCCAGTGCATTTTCACCTTTCAGGATAAATTCTCCCATATGACTGACATCAAACACGCCAGCATTTTTTCTTACAGCGGCATGTTCGTCGTTTATACCGGAATAAGAAATGGGCATATCGTATCCTGCAAATTCAGCCATCTTAGCGCCAAGCTCAATATGTTTTTTATAGAACGGAGTGTTTTTCATTGTGTAAATATGAGGTGAGCAAATATAAGATTAGCACAAGAAAAAAGCTCCTTTTTTAGAGGAGCTCTTTTATTCCCCGACACAATCAGGGAATCCAACTTCAACCAAGTTTAATTGAAAAGCTGTACCAGTGAAAAGATCGGAGAGCCTTTCATTCCGATACCATCACTGTCTGTATCATCCATTCTTTCCTGGCGGGATCCCAAAGATTTTTTTACTGAATCTTTTAAGCCCTGCGATTCTTTGATTTTTTCTTTTTTTCTTTCTTCAAGCCTTTGCAATTCATTTCTCTTTTCTTCAATAGATTTTTCAAGACGGATGCTGTCGTTATCATAATAGCGGTAATCATATTTTATAACAGGCGATCCGTCAGCATTCTTTAATTCTCCGTCAATCCCCATTATGTAGTCTGTATTTTTTTCCCAGCGGAAAGAATCATATTCATCCAGATCAAAACGCATTCTTCCTTTTCTCCAACCCCGGCTCCTTTTTACATTAACATTTACCGGGTTCAGCTTGTCTCTTACGGACTCATCAAATCTTATTTTTTTTCCAACCGGAATTTTTATTTCAATTTCTACCATTTGACCACGGTATTTGCTGCCTTTATCAATGGCAAATCCGCTACCCAGGTCAAGTACACCATTTGAATAAGATGCGTGGTATTGTATTTTTTCAGCTCTTGTTTCTACATCGCTGTCTGTTTTTCCGCCACTGTATTTTTTTATTGCTACATGATAAGCGGAATCGAGGCTCGGTAATAAATTAAATTTAATAAAGGACATTTTCAATGTGTCTTCTGAAAGATCCCATCCTTCTGAATCGCCATCTATCCACCAGTAACGATCAGTAAATTCCAATGCTGGTTGAGATACTGCAACAATCAATCTGTTGTCAACAGGCTGTGTCACTACCGGTACATCAATAGGAGTGCTATGATCATAATAGCGGATATCTTTTGTAACACTTGCTGCAAGGAGGATTGCTGCCACCCAGCCCAGGGCCCATAAACCACCAAAGGTCCAGCCCAGATAATTGCTCTTTGATTTTACACCTATAATTCTTCTGATTAACCATATCAAAAAACCTATCAGCGGAACTCCAAGGA
>CAZOOT010000105.1:0-11240 GCA_964581455.1 uncultured Chitinophaga sp.
TTGAAAAAAGAAATGAACTTTTTTTCACTTCAGATTTTTCGGGCAGGCAATGGGAAAAAATCATAGAATGGGTAAATAAATCGCCTGCACTGGCTGAGATATTCCGGCCTTTGATAGAAGCAAAGATTACAAGATGGGTAACACATAACGCCTATTTTTCACATGGCCTTTTAACCTTGCAGGGTACAGAGCACTATTCATCAGAAACCCAGGAAATTCAAAAACGGTTCACTAAAGTATTTGAGCAGACTTACACCCGCTTTCTCGACCTGAAAAAAGCAGAAGCACAGGCAAGAGAAGCACAGATAGAAGCATCATTGGAACGGGTAAGGGCTCATGCTATGGGATTAAGGAAAAGTGAAGAATTGGAAAATATCATTTCTGTAATTTTTGAGGAATTGCAAAAGCTGGGTTTGGTGCTCTACGAATGCAGTATTTTCCTGAGAATTGGAAACTCCCGTGAATTTACCGTTTGGGCAAAAAACAATTCAGAAGATAACTTTCTGACGCATTACAAGTTTCTTTTTGTCGATCATCCTATTCTAAATGGAGTATTGCATGATCTGGATCTTAAAATTCCTTACCGGGAGTTTTCTTTGGGAGAAGAAGAAATTAAGTCTTATGGGGATCAGATTTTTTCCCAGACCGATTTAAAGAATGCTCCGTCCGAATACAAAGAGTCCTTTTATGCTTTAAAGCAAGTATTTGTAGGTCAGGCTCTTTTCCAGCATGGTTTTCTGGAAGCTGCAGGAACTGAACCGTTACCGGGAGATTTACCTGAAGTGCTCAAGAGATTCACCCAGGTTATAGACTTGACCTATACCCGTTTTCTTGATCTGCAAAAAGCCGAAGCACAGGCAAGAGAAGCAAAAATAGAAGCTGCACTAGAAAGAACACGTACGCAAAGTATGCTCATGCAGCATTCGAACGAATTAAATGATGTTTCAAAAGTTTTTCATCAGCAGCTCATGGAGTTGCATATCGAAACCGAATTCTCATATTTGTGGTTGCCCGATGAACCTAATCGTAAACATTTATTTTGGGCTACCTGGGCTGAGGATGAAAACGAGAAAATATTTTATTTCAGCAAAGCCATTAACTATGATCTCGATAAAACAGAACCGGCTACTGCCACCTGTTTTTCGGACTGGGAAAGTGGTGTGCCGGTTCATGTGTACACACTTGCGGGTGATGAAATGAAAGCTTACTTTGAAACCTGGAAAGAATTGCTGAGTGGCGCCAAAAAGTTTAAACCTGAATTTTTCCCCGAAGGAATTTATTATGCAGAAGCCTTTATGAAGTATGGTTGTTTCGGGATCATGATACACAGAAAAATAACTGCCGAAGAACAAGATATCCTTCGCCGTTTTTCCGTTGAATTTGAACGTGCCTATTCCCGTTTCCTCGACCTGAAAAAAGCCGAAGCACAGGCCAAAGAAGCACAGTTGGAACTTTCATTAGAGCGGATCCGTGCAAAGGTCACCGCCATGCAGCAATCAAGTGAATTGCTCGATATCGTTGTTTCCATGCGCACTGAATTTGTTGCACTCGGGTATGAAGCAAACTATTTCTGGTATATGCGCTGGTTACCGGAAAAATATGAAAAAGCAATGACATTAGGCGATGGCACCCGCATTGGTATGGTCATGACATTGCCACGCCATATGCATGGAGATATTAAACTTCTGGCTGATTGGGAAAAGGGCAAAGACCCTTCAGTGGTTTATGCTATGGATGCAGAAACTGCTGTAGATTATGTAACAAAAATGATCAACCTCGGTGATTTTCAACAGGTAGATCCTAATGCGCCAACCCTTGATGATATACGGCATATTGGTGGGCTTACTTTCATTATGGCACGTACAACTTATGGTGAAATAGGTTTTAGTTTACCCGGAGTTGTAACCAATCCACCAACTGATTCTGTAACAACATTAATTCGATTTGCTGCTGTATTCGACCTGGCTTACCGTCGTTTTGAAGATCTGAAAAATGCGGAGCTGCGCAACAGGCAAACAGAAATTGAACTGGCTTTAGAAAAAGTGCGGAGCCGTTCCATGGCCATGCATAAAAGCGATGAGCTTAAAGAAGTGATCCAGGTGGTATATGATCAATTCGTTCATTTAAATATACCCGTAGAGCATGCCGGATTTATTATGGATTATAAAGAAAGAGATGATATGCATATCTGGTTGGCCGACCAGCACGCAGTTCCCTTCCAGGTAACCATTCCCTATTTTGATTGTGCACATTGGAACAGTTTTAATGAAGCAAAAGAAAAAGGAATTGATTTTTTTGCCAACCAGCTTTCATTTGAAGAAAAAAATAAATTTTACACGGATCTTTTTAAGCTGATCCCTGATGTGCCGGAGGAAACATTGGAATATTATTTTATCTGCCCCGGCCTTGCCATATCCACTGTATTGTTAGAAAATGTTGGCCTGTATATCGAGAATTTTTCAGGCACTCCTTTTACCGATGATGAGAACAATACGCTGATGCGTTTTGGAAAAGTCTTTCAACAAACCTATACCCGTTTTCTTGATCTGCAAAAAGCAGAAGCACAAACCCGGGAAGCAGAAATAAATTTAGCAGTAGAAAGAGTAAGGGCAAAAGCGTTGGCCATGCACCGATCTGAAGAGATAATGGAGGTTGTGGCTAAACTGAAAGATGAAGTGCTGGGATTGAATATTCCCGACGTAGTAGCTGCAACCATATTTCTGAATGAAGGAAATGGAAAGGTCAGAATGTGGGATCTAAGTTCTTTAGAAAAACTCGATGAAGGTTACCAGGTGCCTTTAGATATTACTTTTAAATTAAAAGAAAAAGACCCTCACTTATATGTTAAACGTGTATGGGAAAATGCTGAGAACTACTTTGTAGAAATTCAAGATGAAAAAGGATTTATAAGAATTATAGCCTGGCTTCGTGAGCATGGCAAAAACCAGGTTGCCGACGAAGTGGAAGCATATATCAAAACATCCCGGATAAAATGTTTATACCATGCTGCAAAAAAATTAAATAATGGCAAGTTGGTGATTGATTTACTCAATCCTCCTTCAGCAGAAATAGAAACGATCCTGACCAAAATGGGTGCTGCATTTGATCTTGCATATAAACGTTTTCAGGATCTGCAAAAGGCAGAAGCACAGACAAGAGAAGGACAAATAGAATTAGGACTGGAAAGAGTAAGAGCAAGGGCAATGGCGATGCAAAAATCGGATGAGTTAAAAGAATTGATAAGCACTGTATTTATTGAATTGACAAAACTTGATTTGGTACTCACCCGTTGCCTTATTATGATCTATGATACACAATCAAATGCTTCAACCTGGTGGATGGCAAATTCCGAAGCGCCGACTGAACCAATTGGCTTGTATATAAAATATCATGAACATTCTCCTTATTTAGCATATATCAACGCATGGCGGGAACGGGAATATAAATGGCAATACATACTGGAAGGAACAGTTAAAAAAGAGTGGGATGATTTTTTGTTTATTGAAACAGAGCTTTCACACTTACCTGATTTTGTAATAGCTGGTATGAAAGCGCCGGATAAGGTTTATTTAAATTCCTCATTTAATAATTTCGGCAACCTGACACTGGCAAGCCTTGAACCATTATCGGATGAACATTTTGATATACTTCTTCGTTTTGCAAAAGTTTTTGATCTCACCTATACACGTTTCAATGATCTTCAAAAAGCCGAAGCACAGGCAAGAGAAGCTCAGATTGAATTAGGATTGGAAAGAGTAAGGGCAAGAGCAATGGCTATGCAAAAAAGCGATGATTTAGCTAAGGCTGTGGCGATCATTTTTGAAGAACTGGATAAATTGAACATAGGCATATTACGATGTGGCATTGGAATTATTAATAAAGAAAACCGGAGTGCAAATGTTTGGACCACTTCAATATCAGATGAAAATACACCAGTACAAATATCCGGCGATGAATCTATGGACACTCATCCTTTGTTACAGGGAGCATTTAATGCATGGCTGAAACAGGAAGACTATTCTTACATATTACAGGG
Organism: uncultured Chitinophaga sp.; assembly: GCA_964581455.1. Classification (GTDB taxonomy): domain Bacteria; phylum Bacteroidota; class Bacteroidia; order Chitinophagales; family Chitinophagaceae; genus VBAS01. Next base: position 4,037 of record CAZOOT010000105.1, read on the forward strand.
AAAAGACTTAACCGATTATTATAAATCCCAGGTAGCTGCAAATTTTAAATTACCTGAATCGCAGTCCCTGGTAGAAGGGAACGAAGATATCTGCCAATATTATTTTCTCTCTACATTCCAGGCTGGTGGCTTGTTTGCCTTTCGGGAAACCGCCTTTCCTGATGAAGCAAAAAAAGTGATGAAACGTTTTGCTGGCGTTTTTAATCTCACATATAAACGTTTTATCGATCTTCAAACAGCCGAAGCACAGGCAAGAGAAGCAACCATAGAAACGGCATTGGAAAAAGTGCGAAGCCGCTCATTAGCCATGCAAAAAACAGAAGAACTACAGGAAGTAGTTGCTGTTGTTGCGGAAAAATTAAAGGATCTGGGAGTAATACTGGATGCCAATGGTGTTATTATCTGTACCTATTTCCCCCATTCAAAAGATGTGATGCATTGGATGGCTGCCCCGGATTTTTCACATTCCGGCAGTTACTTGCTGCCTTATTTTGATCACCCGATTTTTAGTGCCGCCTGGGAAAGTAAGAACAAAGGAGATGATTATTTTTCAAAGTCATTTACAAAAGAAGAAAAGGATAGTTTTTTTCAATATGCCTTTGAGCATTCAGATTACAGGCATTTTCCCGACGAGTTTAAGCAATGGATCTTTCAGAATGATAAACATTCCCTTTCATTTGCCTGGGCAAAAAACTCTGCATTACTCCTTCCATCAAATACCGGAATGATGCCTTCCGAAACTGATCAGGAAATATTGAAACGCTTCGCCAAAGTATTTGAGCAGGCTTATATCCGTTTTATGGATCTGCAAAAAGCAGAGCAGTTGGCAAAACAGGCACAGATTGATCTGGAAAACCTGATTGCTGCAAAGAAAAAAACGGATGATGCTTTAACGGAACTAAAGGCCACACAAAACCAATTGATACAATCAGAGAAAATGGCAAGCCTCGGTGAACTCACTGCCGGCATTGCCCATGAAATTCAAAACCCGTTAAACTTCGTCAATAATTTTTCTGAAGTGAGTAATGAGTTGCTCGATGAGATGATGGAAGAAGCAGCCAAAGGAAATTTTGAAGAAGTAAAAGAAATTTTAAATGACGTAAAACAGAATCTTGAAAAAATAAACCACCATGGCAAAAGAGCCGATGGCATTGTAAAAGGAATGTTGCAACACAGCCGCAGCAGCAGTGGTACAAAAGAACCCATCGATATCAATGCACTGGCGGATGAATATTTTCGATTGGCATATCATGGCTTAAGAGCAAAAGACAAATCCTTCAATGCCACCATGAAAACTGATTATGATGATAGTATTGGATTAATAAAAGTTATTCCTCAGGATATTGGTAGAGTAATCCTGAATTTAATCACCAATGCATTTTATGCGGCCCCCCTGCCCCCCGAAGGGGGGTTCAAGGACCCTCAACGCAAACATGAGCCTACTGTCTGGGTGAGTACAAAAAAGGTTGGCGATAAAGTTTTAATTAGTGTAAAAGATAATGGTCCCGGCATTCCTCAAAAAGTATTGGATAAAATATTTCAACCCTTCTTTACCACCAAACCCACCGGTCAAGGAACAGGCCTGGGTTTATCTTTAGCTTATGATATTGTAAAAGCCCATGGCGGGGAGTTGAATGTAGAAACGAAAGAGGGAGAAGGGAGTGAGTTTATTATTCTGTTATCCTTAAACAACAAAGAATGATGCTGACAAAGAAAAAGAAAGAAGAATTATTACAGGTATATGATACCTGGTGGAACAGCTATCTGAATGGAGATGTAAAAACCTATGATTCCTACCTGGATGACAGCTATCATTTTGTCGGTTCCACCAATGGGGAGGAATATTTAAACAGAAAAAAAACTACTGCTTTTTTCCAAGACACGGCGGATCAGTTGGCTGGCAAGGCTGAATTAAGAAACCTGAAAAGAACGATTGAAGAATTGGATGGCGGACTTGTTTTAATTACGGATGTGGCCGATGCCTATATTATCAGTGAACCGGATTGGGTATTCTATTCCCGGTTCCGGTTTACTTCAATAATGAAAGAAACCAAAAAAGGATGGCGGTTTATTTACCAGCATTTTTCTGCGCCAGACACTAAAGCACAGGAAGGCGAAACCCTGGGTACCCTGCAAATAACCAAAGAAAATGAAGAACTACGGGATGCCATAAAAAGAAGAACGGTGGAACTGGAGCATAAAAACAGGGAACTGGCCATGGAAGCAGCACTGGAAAGAGTGAGGGCCAGAACCATGGCCATGCAAGGCAGTAAGGAACTGGGAGATGTGGCCACGGTTTTGTTCGATGAATTGAACAAACTGGTAGATAACCTGTGGACCTGCGGCTTTGTGTTATGCGAAAAAGACAGGGATGAAGACGAATGGTGGCTGAGTATGGATGAAGGTTTTACCCGTGGATTTTTTCTTCCCAATGTGGGCGACTATACACATGCAACTTTGTATGAAGGCTGGGAAAATGGAGAAGCGTTTCGGACTGTTCAATTAGAAGGTAAAAAGTTACAGCAACATTATGATTGGCTAATGGAACTTCCGGTTGCCCGGGAAATATTTGAGGAAATGGATGCTTCCGGATTGAAACGACCTGACTGGCAGAAATTACATGCCGCTTATTTTTCGAAAGGCTACTTATGCATCATCACTCAGGTGCCTTGTGCTGAAGAAGAAATATTCAAACGTTTTGCACAGTCATTTAACCAAACCTATACTCGTTTCCTTGATCTGCAAAAAGCAGAAGCACTGGCAAGAGAATCGCAGATAGAATTGGGTCTTGAAAGAGTGAGAGCCAGGGCCATGGCCATGCAAAAATCAGATGAATTAAAAGAACTGGTCAGCACTGTTTCTTTCGAGTTGGGAAAACTGGATATTCTCCTGGACAGATGCTTTATTGTTACATATGATACAACCACAATGGACTCCACATGGTGGATGGCAAATCCCGAAACATCGGGAAATTCAATCGGTCTCTTAATTAAATATCATGAATATCCACCTTACCTGGCGCATATTGAGGCATGGAAAAAGCGCAATTTGAAATGGGAGTATGTACTGAAAGGAGAAACAAAAAAAGCATGGGATAATTTTTTATTTGTCGAAACAGACCTGGCAAAGCTGCCGCCTGAAGTAATTGAAAATATGCGTTCGAATGATAAAGTTTATTTGTCTTCTTCATTCAACAATTTTGGTTATTTGTCCCTGGCAACACTTGAGTCACTTACTGAACAACAGTCAGATATTATGCTGCGTTTTGCTAAAGTTTTTGATCAAACCTATACCCGTTTCCTCGACCTGCATAAAGCAGAGGCTCAAGCAAGGGATGCACAGATTGAAGTAGCAGTAGAAAGAGTTAGGGCAAAGGCACTGACTATGCATATGTCAGATGAGCTGCATGGGGTAGTCGTTACCTTAAAAAAAGAATTGATGGGTTTGAAGATACCTGAAATAACCGCAGCAACAATGCTGTTGGAACAGGATGATGGTTCAATAAGAGTATTGGACCTTTCCGATACTGCCGAAGAAGATAACAGTAACCCCCAATTAAAACTAGATAAAGTTTTCAGGTTAGAAGACACTGACCCAAAACTATGGATACGAAGAATGTGGAACCGAAATGAAAACTATTTTGTTTTGGAAGCGGATGAGGAAGATTTTGTTCGTGTAATTAAATGGATAAGAACATTTGACCCTGCGGGTGCAGAAATGGCTGAAAAGATTATCAGGGAAAAATCAATAAAAAAAGCATGGCTTCCGACTGTAAAGCTTGAAAAGGGAGTAATGAATATTGATCTTCTTGCACCACCAACTCCTGAAATTGAAAACATACTTCTGAAAATGGGAGCGGGTTTTGACCTGGCGTATAAACGTTTCCTTGATCTACAAAAAGCGGAAGCACAGGCCAGGGAAGCGCAGATAGAAGCAGCACTGGAACGTATTCGCTCTGTATCCATGGCTATGCGAAAGAGTGACGAATTGATGGATATCATTCATACTGTTTTTGGCGAATGGAAAAAACTTGGACTTGAATTATATGAATGTAATATCAACCTGCTGGATCGTGAAAAAAAAGAATGGACAAACTGGGGAACAGGAATAGGTGATGCTGCTTTGCCACGAAGTTTTCTTTTTCCATGGTTTGATGATCCTTTTGTTAATCTACTGTACGATGATACGATCTCAGGAATTTCTAATAATACTTATTTGCTGGAAGGAGAGCCATATCACCGTTTTCTTGAAGGGATGATAAAGTATACTGATTTTAAAAATGCGCCTAAGGAATATCTTGATGCTCTAAGAAGTGTAAACAGGATTTATTTAACACATGCCTTCATGCAATATGGGTCAATGGATCTGGCAAATGCAGAACCCCCATCTGAACCGATAATAAATATCCTGAAACGTTTTGCAAAAGTTTTTGAACAAGCCTATACACGTTACCTGGATGTAGTACAAGCAGAAGCCCAGGCAAAGGAAGCAAGAATTGAAATGGCATTGGAGCGAATCAGGGCCCGTGCATTGGCTATGCACTCCTCCCAGGAACTTATAGATGTAACAAAAGTAATGCGTGAACAATTGGTATTGCTGGGTCAGCCCGAACTGGAATCAACGGTAGTGCATCTGTATGAAGAAGACCCAGATCACATACACTCATGGCGTGCATTTCGAGTATTTACTGACACAAAAAGCGAGATAGTTCATGGCCATATGAGCATTCCAAAAAACTGTCATGCTTTTGTTCAGGAGTGGCTGGAAATGTTTTACAGCAATTTAAATGAATATATGATTGAGCTCACTGGTACAAAACGGAAGGATTGGTATAAAATTCTTGCCAAACTGGCGCCGGATGTAGTGATCGCAATGGAAAAAGACCAAAACATTTATGAAAAGCGTTATTACCAGTTTTCAAAATTCAGTGGTGGTGCCTTATTAATGATTTCGAAACAACAGCCTGCGGAGGAATCCAAATATTTACTTAGAAGAGCAGCCGTAGTATTTGATCTGGCATATCGCAGGTTTGGGGATCTGCAAAAAACCGAGGCGCAAGCAAGGGAAGCACAAATTGAAACAGCATTGGAAAAAGTACGATCCCGTTCCTTAGCCATGCATAAAAGTGATGAACTACAGGAAGTAGTTACAGAAGTATTTAACCGGTTGATGGAATTGAATATTCAAATGGATGCTATCAACCTTGACGTGTTTAAAGAAAACTTGAAAGATGCTTATCTATGGACAGCCATACCCGGACAGATCTATTCAAAAGAATTTCATGTTCCTTATTCCGATGTAACAATTTTCAAAGACCTATATGAAGGGTTGATACAGGGAAAAGAAATACATTCCAAAGTATATTCCCGCGAAGAAAAAAATGAATTCTATGAACATGTTTTCAATCATTCTGATTTCCGGAACGTCCCGGAAGACAGGAAGAAAATGGTATTAGCTGCTGAAGGATGTTCTATTTCATTTGCCTATGCAAAAAATTCGGCCATCATGGCTACCCGTTATTCTCAAAATTCCTTTTCAGAAAGCGAAAACAATATCCTGAAACGCTTTGCAAAGGTTTTCGAACAATGTTATACCCGGTTCAAAGATCTGCAAAAGGTAGAAGCTCAGGCAAGGGAGGCAATTATTGAAGCAGCATTGGAAAAAGTTCGTGGTAAAGCAATGGCCATGCACAACAGCAATGATCTATCTGATACTGCCAGTATGGTGTTTACAGAGTTAAGAAAACTTGGCATCAATCCTATTCGTTGTGGCGTTGGTCTTTTGAATAAAGAATCCAGAAAAGGACAATTATATTCAGCTGCTTCATCCCCCAGTGGAGATAGTCTTTCTTTAGTAGGCTGGGTAATTCTATCAGGTCATCCTGTACTGGAAAAAATTTATGACACCTGGTTAAAAAATGAAGAATATTATCCTGAATTGTTTGGTGACGAACTAACCGCTTATTATAATTTGCTTTTAAAAGGGTTACCGGTACCCGATCCTGAGTTAAAGGATAAACAAAAGCAATACGGCACTTTCCTGCCCTTTTCCGTTGGCTGTTTGTATGCCTGGTCAGAAAATCCTTACAATGATGCCGAACTCAGGATTCTTAAACGGTTTGCAACGATCATTGATCTTACTTTCAGAAGATTTATTGAATTGCAAAAATCAGAATCGAATGCAAGAGAAGCTGTGAAGCAGGCAGCCCTTGACCGAATCCGTGCCGACATTGCTTCCATGCGTACCATCATTGACCTGGACAGAATCACTCCCCTGATATGGAAAGAACTCAATATACTCGGCATTCCATTTATTCGGTGCGGGGTATTTATTATGGATGAATCACAACAACTGGTTCATACATTTCTTTCAACTCCTGACGGAAAGGCGATTGCCGCTTTTCATTTACCATATGATACACCTGGAAATTTGAATAAAGCAATAGACTACTGGCATAAAAAAGAAAAATATATAGATCATTGGGACGATGCAGCGTTCACACAGTTTGCAGAAATATTGGTGAAAGAAGGAGCATTAGATTCAGCTGAAAATTACATGAAAACAATTCCCCAGGGTGGGTTCTGCTTACACTTCCTTCCTTTCCTGCAAGGCATGTTGTATGTAGGTAATACGAATCAATTAGGTGAAGAGGAAATAGATCTTTTGCAATCAGTTGCTGATGCATTCTCTACAGCCTATGCCCGATACGAAGATTTTAATAAACTGGAGGCCGCTAAACAACAAGTTGACAAAACATTGACGGACCTGAAACAGGCACAGGCGCAACTGGTGCAATCAGAAAAAATGGCGAGCCTTGGAGAGCTCACTGCCGGCATTGCCCATGAAATACAGAACCCGTTGAACTTCGTCAACAATTTTTCTGAAGTAAGTAAAGAGTTGCTGGATGAAATGAAAGTAGCCATTGAAAAAGGCGATACAGAAGATGCAAAAGACATCATGAATGATGTGATTCAGAATTTAGAAAAGATAAATCATCATGGTAAACGGGCCGATGGTATTGTAAAAGGAATGTTGCAGCACAGCCGCAGCAGCAGTGGTACTAAAGAGCCAACAGACATCAATGCTTTATGTGATGAATATCTGAGATTAGCTTATCATGGCTTAAGAGCAAAAGACAAAACGTTCAATGCAACGATGAAAACAGAATTTGAAGAAGGATTGGAAAAAATAAATGTCATTCCTC
>CAZOOT010000106.1:0-11050 GCA_964581455.1 uncultured Chitinophaga sp.
TTTTTAAAAACCAGGAAAGAAATGAGACCAAGCCCACCTGCCATTAAAGCAATGGTATGTGTAACAGGCCTTGAGAATTTTTTAGACAAAACCGGTAATAGAAATGCAAATAAAGCTGCGAATCCATTGTAAAAAGCAAACAATACGCCTACCCAGTTTCCCAAGCGGTTAAATTCAGGTGATGAAGTATCAGTAGTATGATAAAGATATTGTGCCAATGCAGGTGTAGTGTAGATCCACATAGAGAAAAGGGCAAACCAGGAGAAGAACTGAACAACCGCTAACTTCTTCATGGTTTCCGGCAGATGGCCCAGGTCATCCATAATTTCTACCAATCCATTTTCTTTTTTGGCCATATGATATATACCCGCCAATAATTGCATCTTACCATAAACAACTATTCCACCCGTCAATACATAAAGTTCTTTTTCAAGTTTATTTAAAGCAGATAAATTATAATAATATAAAAGGAGAGATAAAAATGCACCTGCAAACAGCCAAATCAATCCTCTTTTTGTAAATACGGATGCCGGAGTTTTTATGTTTTTACTATTCAGGTCTGTATCATCGATCTCACCAAATTCTTTCATTTGTGCCGGAGAATATTCTTTTGTTGTAAAAACTGTATAAGCGATTGCCACGATAAAAATAACAGCACCTGTATAAAATGAAATTCTTACCGTATCTGGGATAGAACCAGGAGGAGCTTCGTTGGCTACATTAAACTTTTCCAAAACATATGGGAGCACAGAAGATACCACTGCTCCTATTCCTATAAAAAAACTTTGTGCAGCAAATCCAATTGTCCTTTGTCTGTCCGGAAGCATGTCTCCTACAAAGGCCCTGAACGGTTCCATGGATACATTAATAGAAGCATCCAAAACCCAAAGCAATAATGCTGCCATCCATAAAGCCCAGGCATTGGGAAACAGAAAAAGTGCCAATGCCGCAAAGATTGTTCCCAATAAAAAATAAGGCCTGCGCCTGCCAAGTCTTCCCATCCAGGTTTTATCACTGATGTGGCCAATGATGGGTTGAACGATGAGTCCGGTAAGCGGAGCTGCGATCCATAAAATGGGGATCTCTTCAATTTTTGCTCCAAGAGTCTGAAAGATCCTGCTGACGTTTGCATTTTGTAATCCAAATGCAAACTGAATCCCAAAAAAACCGACACTCATATTAATGATTTGCCGGAAACTAAGCATGGGCTTAGTGCTGGGTTTCTTATTTTCAACAGAGGCAAAACTTGCTGCCATAGAAAGTAGTGTTATAAATTAATTTGGAAGATATGAAGATTATACAATGTCCTGATGTATGTACTAAAAAAGCTTGTCTCAAAAATCATCATTGCGATGACGGTATACGAATTTTGAGAAAGACAAAATGATTGTATCAATTTGTCTTCAATATCAGATCTCAGAATTATTCGGAATTACAGCTCCTTTTTTTACCACTACAATTCCGTCTTTAATTGTATAAAGCAGATGATCAGCGTTTTCAAGATGTGTGCCGCCTGTTATTTTTACATTATCACCAATTCTTACATTTTTATCAAGTATTGCATTTTGAATCACACAACCATCGCCAATGCCAAGTAAAGGAAGTCCATGCAATTTTGTATCGGCAATTTCAGGAAGGGTTTCATAATAATCGCTACCCATCATATAGGTGCTGATCATTGTTGTATTATGCCCAATCCGGGAACGGATACCAATAACACAATTTTCAACTTTTGAAGCATTGATTATGGATCCTTCCGCTACCAATGTTCTTTCCATGGTAGTTCCGCTGATTTTAGCCGGAGGCAGCATCCTGGCCCTGGTATAGATTGCATTATTGTTATCAAAAAGATTGAAATCCGGTAAATCTTTCGTTAAACCGAGGTTTGCTTCAAAAAAGGAATTTATATTTCCAATATCCGTCCAGTAGCCTTCATATTGAAAACTGGCAACTTTGTATTTATGAATGGACTGAGGTATGATTTCTTTTCCAAAATCTGTTGCATCTTTATGCTCATCTCTTAACAGATCAAATAAAAGATTTCGGTTAAAAATATAAATACCCATCGATGCGAGATAATTTCTTCCGTTTGATTTCATTTGCTCACCTGTGTCACTAATCCAATCTGGCAGTAATTCTTTTTTCGGTTTTTCAATAAATGAAGTGATGATCCCATCAGTAGATTTCAGGATCCCGAATTCTGTAGCATCTTTTTCATTTACTGGTATTGTTGCAATAGAAATATCTGCTCCCAACTCTTTATGATTGTGCAGCATGTCGGCAAAATTCATCTGGTAAAGCTGGTCACCTGATAATATCAGTATATAATCACTTTCGAATGCATGAATATGCCTTAAGCCTTGCCTTACGGCATCAGCAGTACCCTGGAACCAGGTGGGGTTATCGGGAGTTTGTTCTGCAGCAAGTATATCCACGAAAGCCTTGCTGAATGCACTGAAATGATACGTGTTTTTGATGTGCCTGTTCAATGAAGCAGAATTAAACTGGGTAAGAACAAACATTCTTCCTATCCCATTATTCAGGCAATTAGAAATCGGAATATCCACCAATCTGTATTTCCCGGCAATTGGAACAGCGGGTTTTGAACGTGAGGCAGTCAAAGGAAACAACCTGGAGCCAGCACCACCGCCAAGGATCACAGAAAGGATTTCTTTTGAGTTTGTAATTGTACGTACTGCCATAGGTTGATTTTTTTATTTTAACGAATGATAAAGTGCTGCATATTGATTGGCGGAAGATTCCCATGAATGATCAATTTTCATCATGTGCTCAATCATATCTTTTAATTGATTTTTTTTATTTATGTAAAGATCTATTGCTCTTCCTACTGAATAAGTAATATCCCAGACAGTAGCATTGTCAAAGCGGATACCAAATCCCTCCCAGTCACCAAAATCAACAACAGTATCTCTGAGACCACCGGTATTCCTCACCATGGGGACAGTACCGTATCTTAATGCATACATCTGGTTCAATCCACAGGGCTCTACCCTGCTCGGCATTAAAAGAAAATCAGCACCTGCATACATTAAATGACTTAATCTTTCATTATATCCGATAAAAGTGTTTACATAACCACTCAGCTGGTGCTTTACATTTTCCAATTCAGCCTCTACTTTTTTATCTCCAGATCCTAAAATAAGAAAATTACAGTTACCATGTTGCTGATAAATGGATGATCTGATGGCTTCCGGTAATAATTCTGCAGCTTTTTCACCTACGAGTCTCCCAATAAAAACAAACAAGGGCTTTTCAATATCAAGGTCAAATTGTTTGCAAAGTTCCTTTTTGTTTTTTCGCTTTCCTTTTTCAAAATTTTCAATTGAATAGTTTTTTGCGAGGAATTCGTCCGTTTCAGGATTCCAAACGTCAAAATCAATTCCGTTTAAAATTCCTGAACATTTTCCCTTTTCATATTCAAATAACTTTTCCAGGCCATTGGCTGATTGTTTTAATTCTTCCATATAGCTCCAGCTTACAGTATTCACTCTCCAGGCACACTTAATGGCAGAAGCAAGAGGGTTAATAATGCCATCCCATTCCAGCAAACTTCCTTTCCAGTTATCAAATGCAGGTAAAAGATAACTTTTATCCCAGCCCATCCCACCCTGGTATTGAGCATTATGAACAGTTAAAACAGTTGGAATTGTTTTAAGGGAAGAAAAATCCCTGCAATAGTTCATCATAAACGGAATAAGGCCTGCATGATGATCATGTACATGTACGATATCTGGTTTATGCACCCATCGTGATATCCAGTCACAGACTGCAATCTGGAATGAGGTAAACCTTTCTGTATCGTCATCATACCCGTAAACTTTTTCTCTGTCCAGCAAACCATTTATGTCCAGCAGATAAAGATCAAATCCAAGTTTATTGGTTTTTTCCCTGATCACACTATAATGAAACGCTTTTGCACCTATGTACTGACCTCCTTCGTGTACCAATTCCCATTCATTTTCCATTAAAAACCTTGTACGGTACATAGGCATGACCACTTTGGCCGTATGTCCGAGTTTGGAAAGGTATTTGGGTAAAGAACCAACCACGTCGCCAAGCCCACCTGCTTTTGCAACGGGATAACACTCTGCAGAAATATGAATAATTTCCATTCTATACTTTAATTATTTAAAAATTGATCAGGTTTCAATGTAAGATGTTTTCATGAAAGCATTCATGATAAATAGAAAAATTTTTCTCTATCAAAAATCTGATTATTTTCATTGTCAAATTAAAAATCAACTGTATGAACCAACAAACCAAATGGTCGCAATTCGGAACTTTGATCACTGTATTCTTTTTCTGGGGATTTGTTGCGGCCAGCAACAGTATTTTTATACCATTTTGTAAAAAATTCTTTGATCTGGACCAGCTTCAGTCGCAACTGATTGGTTCAGCTTTTTATGGAGCATATTTCTACGGATCGCTCATGCTTTATATTATGTCTTACCTGAGTGGAGTGGATATATTAAATAAAATAGGATATAAAAAAGGAATCATTTTCGGATTAATGATCTCGGTTGTGGGTGCATTGGCACTGGCTTTTATCAGCACATCTGCAAACCCAACCTTCGGAATGGTATTAGTAGCATTTTTCATTATTGCATTAGGATTCTCACTTCAACAAACCGCTGCACAGCCTTTTGCTATTTCAATGGGTTCGCCAGAGACAGGCGCCCACAGACTCAATATGGCAGGTGGCGTAAATTCATTTGGTACACTTCTCGGACCCCTTGCTGTTAGTTTCATGCTTTTTGGAAGTGCTGCAGGCAATAAAGAAGCAACTATTGGAAACATTGAGACACTATATTTCTTCCTGGCGGGATTGTTTACCCTGGCAGCCATCATATTTGGTTTTTCAAAAATGCCTAAAGTTACCAGTGATGAGAAAATTGAAAAGAGCCCGAAGGCGATGTATGTTTTGCTGGCAATTGGTATCATTTTCCTGCCTGTGTTGTTTGCTGATTGGATAAAAGATCAGACAGGTATTGCAAAGCCGGTTGTGATTTATGCTTCACTGGTAATTATTCTTGCTATCTTATTTGGCAGCATGATCTCTGCATCAAAAAACAAAATTGGTTGGGGTGCCATGCAATATCCGCAACTGGTTTTAGGAATGATCGCCATCTTTATTTATGTAGGGGTGGAAGTAACTATAGATAATAATTTCGGGGCCTTTTTGAAAAGGCCTGAGTTTGGAGGTTTTGATGAAGCAAATAATTCACACCTGATTGCCTTATACTGGGGAAGTTTAATGATCGGCAGATGGACAGGAGCTGTCAGTGTTTTTAATATGAGCAAGAAAACGAAGCGGATGCTGATCATGGTTGTTCCGTTTATTGCATTTGGAGTTATTTGCCTGGCAAATTATCTGAAAGGAAATGATATCAGTGATTATATGTGGTATCCTTTGATGATCGTTTTCCTTGTAGCCGCCAATTTGTATTCACAGGAAAAGCCTGTTAAACTTTTGCTGACTGTTTCAGTATTGGCATCATTCTTTATAATTATTTCACTGTTTACAAAAGGAATGGTTGCAAATTATTTCATTATCGCCACCGGTTTATGTGCTTCAGTTATGTGGCCCTGTATTTTTGCATTGGCAATAGCAGGACTTGGAAAATATACCAGCCAGGCATCTTCATTCCTCATCATGATGATCCTGGGTGGAGCAATTATCCCTCCGGCACAAGGTGCACTGATCGATCTTGATCTGGGTACAGAAGTAAACGGAATCACTACCGGGCCATGGACGCATATGTCTTATATCGTTCCTTTGGCATGCTTTATTTACCTGGTATGGCATACCATTCGCAGCAGAAATGAACTGCGTAAGCAGGGAATTGATTTTGACATGAGTGTGGGTGGCGGGCATTAATGAACAATCTTATAATTTCAACCACGTTGATCAGCGTGGTTGATTTTTTAAATAATAAAAATGGCGAAATCAACATCTTCCGGTAACATGAATCAATTGGCTGTTGGTATTGATATTGGTGGTACAGGTACCAAATTTGGTTTAGTGGACCGGGATGGAAATGTTCTTTTCAGCGGAAATATCTCCACCAGGAAACATCCCACTGTTAATACATTTATTCAGGAACTGCACGATAAGCTTTCTGAATTAATTACTAAAGCCGGCGGTATAGGAAGAATTAAAGGAATCGGCATCGGCGCTCCCAATGGAAATTATTATACCGGGAATATTGAATATGCTGCTAATCTTGTTTGGGAAGGGATCATTCCTTTATCAAAACTAATGGAAGCAAAATTTCAACTTCCGATTGTGGTTACAAACGATGCCAATGCTGCTGCAATTGGTGAAATGATGTATGGCGCTGCAAAAGGAATGAAAGATTTTATTATGATCACCCTGGGTACCGGGGTTGGTAGTGGCATCGTTGCAAACGGGAAATTAATTTACGGTCACGATGGATTTGCTGGTGAATTGGGTCATGTTATTGTTTTTCCAAACGGCAGATTGCATACTGGTACAGGTAAAAAAGGATCACTGGAAAGTTATGCCTCGGCCACCGGTGTAAGATTGACAGCGATTGAAATTTTGAAGAAAAGTAAAGCGGCAAGTTTGCTGCGAAAAATACCAGCGGATCAGTTGGATTCTAAAGCAGTATATGAAGCAGCGGTTAAAGGAGATAAACTGGCATTGAAAATTTTTGATTATACCGGAAAAATTCTTGGTATGGCATTGGCCAATGCTGTTATGTTTTCAAGCCCCGAGGCAATTATTCTTTTTGGTGGATTAACCAAGGCAGGCGACCTGATATTAAAACCTACTAAAAAACATATGGAAGAAAACCTGATCAAAGTCTTTGAGAATAAAGTGAAGATCCTGATCAGTCATTTAAAAGAATCAGATGCTGCAATACTTGGTGCCAGTGCTTTGGTTTGGGAAGCCCCCTCCAACCTCCCCCATTAGGGGAGGCAATACAAACACTCAAGACCAGCTTTCGGAAACTGGTTTATTTTTTGAAATTTACCGATTGCGGATAATAAAAACAGCCGGTACGGCTCTTTGCCCAATACTATCTGAAGGTTTTATAGTTTCTTTTCCATTTACCAACATACAACTGCTTCCTCCTCCATCCAGGTTAATGGCTTCCCAACAACCAAGGTCTTTTAAAATTTGTGCTACCTGTATAAGTGTTGCTCCCTCTGCTGTGCCGGGGAATCTTCCCTGCACAACCAGTATAATAAGTTTGTTGTCCCTGGTATAACCTATTGCAGTGCGGGGATGTTTATCATGGATGGCATTACCTGCAAATTTTAATTCTTCATTATTGGTAATTTTTATTTCTCCGTTTTGCAGAAGAACTGGCCCGCCACCAACAGCAGTTTGCATTTTCCATTTTTTCAGATTTGCCAGTTTAGTTGCATTATGCAAAGTGAATTTTGAAAAAGAATCTTTAACCGGAGCCACCTGCACCTGTGTTGCCAGGGGATATTTTTTTGCAGAATCTGAAAAAAGCCAGGCAATGTCTGCATTCCGTTTTTTTGAAATTCCAATAGCACTTCCAAAAGGATGCCTGTAAGTGAGGGTGTCTTTTCCCCTGCCATTTACAGTATGCATGTTATAGCCAACAAACTTTTTATTTTTAACAACCACATTGAGATTTTGATTTGTTTGAAAAGAAAAAAAAGTAGTGTTCACAACAACTAATGGCTGTCCGTTTTTTTGATAAAATTGTTCAGGAGTAAATCTTCTGTTTCGGGTTGTGTCTGTATCAAAAATTATATTCTTGTCTTTCAGATCTGCAATTACACAAAATGCAATATTGGGTTTCCCGTCCAGCAAGTCAGTTGTTTTAAAAATATGAACGGAAGCTGGTAAGGGTTGATACAAAGAATCTATATTGACCCAGTTGAGCTGGGCAGAAACAGTAATGGAATTAATAATTAGTAATGAATAATTAATTATCCCTCTAAGAATTTTTTTCATAATTTCTGTTAAGTTACGCGTTAATATTGGTGGCTGCCGGTTCAATCAGATCCCAAAGATTGCCATAAAGATCTTCAAACACCGCTACAGTACCATACACTTCTTTTTTTGGCTCCCGTACAATTTTAATTTTTTGTTGAATAAGATTTTTATAATCTCTTTCAAAATTATCAGTATGAAGAAACAGGAATACCCTGCCCCCGGTTTGATTACCCACTCTTTTTTTCTGTTCATCCGTTGATGCCTGGGCCAGTAAAAGTTTTGAGCCATTTGAACCTTTGGGTGCAATTAATACCCATCTTTTAGTTTCACTGAGCTGTGTGTCTTCTATAAGCTCGAAATGAAGTTTTTCGGTATAAAATTTTATTGCTTCGTCATAATCTCTTACTACAAGAGCGATATGGGCAAGTTGTTGTTTCATTGTTTATTACAGTTGTTTTCAAATGTACGGGTTTGTATATTCTTCATTTTCAGAAAATAAACTGAAGTTTAAATGAAATATATATTTGAAGAAATTCTTAAATTCAATGTTCAATAATTTTTTTTAACTCTTAAAACAATAATCATGGCATACGTATTAAGATTTACTCCAAAAGGATTTAGTACAGCAAAATATAACGAAGTAATTGAAAAGCTAAACGCAGCAGGTGCAGGTGCTCCAAAAGGAAGAAGTTACCATGTTTGCTTTGGCGATCCGGATAATTTACTTGTATCAGATATTTGGGACAATATGGAAGACTTTGAGGAATTTGGCAAAACGCTAGTTCCGATCATGCAGTCAATAGGAATTGATCCGGGTCAGCCCGTTGTATTAAATGTGCACAATATTATTAAGGGATAGATTTAATGCGGGTAAATATTTTTTGAATATGAAAAAGAAATTCTGCAAGTCAGAATTTTTGTTATGCATTGGTATTAGAGTGTTAAGCCGTTAGTGTTTTCGAAGTTAAGACTTTTGCTTCTTTTGTTTTCTTCACCATCAGCCGAAACGGAAAACTGATCGTGTTGTTGGTGGAAAGCTGGAAACTTGAAAGAGCTTTTATGTTGAACACCAACCGGCGTAAAGCTGAGCATATATTCGTCTCCCCGCCATATTGCCAAACCGCCTGTTACCTCCTGTGCTTTTACTTTGTAAGTTTGATTGCGTCGTCAAGTCGTTGAGAAGAGTTGTCCCAATTTATTATGTTGAATAATGCATCCACAAAGTCGCCCCGTTTATTTTTATATTTTAAGTAATACGAATGCTCCCAAACGTCAATTACAAGTAAAGGTATTACGCCCCACTGAGTCAATTTTTCGTGGTTTTCACATTGCAAAATGGTTAGTTTGTCCGTATAAGGTTGATAGCCTAAAATACCCCAACCGTTACCATCCACATTTTTTGATGTCTGTGCTAAATATGTTTTTAGTTTGTCGTAACTACCAAAGTCTTTCTCTATTCGTTTGAGTAAGTCACCTTTTGGCGTTGTCGCTTTGTTGGTAAGGTTTGTCCAGAAGATAGAGTGCAAAATGTGTGAAGACAAATGATAGGAAAGTTTCTTAGTCCAGTAGTCAACCGTTTCAAGGTTGTTAGTGTCCATTGCCTCTTTTATTTTTTTGAGGTCGGTATTGGCAGCTTTTGTCGCACCACCGTGATGAAATGTATAGTGCAAATGCAAAGTTTCACTGTCCATATACGGCTCTAAGAAATTTTCAGTGTATGGTAATGCTTGTTGTATAAAGTTGCCGTTTGCATCTACCAACTTGTCAATATTATTGTCAGTCAGGTTTTGAGAAAATGCATTGTTTGCTCCGATGACAGTAGCAGCACTTGTTAATGCGCCAATTTTTAAAAAGTCTTTTCTGTCCATATTTTGAATTGTTAGAGATTGCCAATTAGCATAGCAGAAAACCTCTTGTTAGCGGTTCGTAGTTCTTTCTGATTTCGGTTCATAGTAGAATACTGTTGCACCTGAAGTCAGAGATTTTGTCCTAACAAGTTTAAAAGCAATCTTGTGCTTTATTTGTTCAAACAATGGAAGCCCTTTTCCTTCTATGACAGGATGGATACAAATTTGAAATTCGTCAATTAGATTGCTATTCAAAAGTTGAATAATCAAACTCCTGCTTCCAACAAAAATGTCTTTCCCTGATTTTTGTTTTAGTTCCAAAACTTTTTCGTCAAGTGATTTGTTTGCAAGTTTCGCAGTGTCCCACCCCGTGTCTTTTATTGTGTTTGAGAAAACAAGTTTGTCAATTTTGTCTATTGAAAGTGCAAAGTCATTCATTGATTTTTCGTCAGAAGGGTTTTTCAATAATGTTTGCCAAAATTGCATGAGTTGGTAGGTTGTCCGTCCATATAATATAACGCCTGCATTATTCAACAGGTCAGCATAATGATAATGTAGCTCCTCGTCAGCAACAAATCCGGCAGTGTGGTCGCAAAACCCATCAAGCGTCATGTTTATTGTTGCAATTACTTTTCTCATATTCTAATTCTTAAGTATCTGTCTGTTTTATTCGGGTCGTCCGTTTACGCCGTTGTTGCTGTTTTCGAAGTTAAGACTTTTGTTTCTTTTGTACTCTTCACCAACAACCGAAACGGGAATATGATCGTGTTGTTGGTGGAGAGCCGGAAATTTGAAAGAGTTTTTATGTTGAACACCAACCGAAAAAGCGCCAACAATCGAAATTTACATAGTTTCGGTTGTTGGTAGGCAAAGCTTCATTGCTAAAGCCTCATACCAACCGGCGTAAAAGAGAACAGGGTAAAAGTCACCACATAAGGCTATCATGCATTCTGTCTATTGATTCAAGTTCACTATCACTAACACCATGTTTTCGTGATATCGTGAATAATATTCTTGTTTGTTTTTCCTGCTCCCTTTTTATCACACTGATCCCTTTGTAAATTTGATAAATTACTATAATTGCAAGAATATAGGCAGCTAGTGCAATTAAGGTGATGATGTCTGGCATAAACTATTTGTTTAGATTTTCCTGTTTAAATTCCATTCCTTTCTTCCCAATCCGGGGATTACATGTCTTTCGCTGTGGTACGATGATCGAACCAGTGGACCGCTTTCTACATAA
>CAZOOT010000107.1:0-11033 GCA_964581455.1 uncultured Chitinophaga sp.
AATGCTATCTTACTTTCATTTTCCCCTGTATTAAAAAACAATACCCTGGTTCCACTGAATACCTGCTCAGGAAAAAGATGAAGCTCTTCCAGTACATCATAAATACGATCCACGCCAAATGAAATTCCAACACCCGGAATATCCGGTACGCCAAATAAACCAGTCAGATCATCGTAACGACCACCACCGCCAATACTTCCCATTTTTACTTCAGGCGGTGCCTGCACTTCAAAGATGATACCTGTATAATAATTAAGTCCTCGGGCAAGGGTGAAGTCGATTGAAAGTCGGGAGTCCGGAGTCGGGAGTCCGGAGTTAATCAAATACTCTAATTCTTCTATCCCGGTTTTTCCAAATACAGATTTTTCCAGCAGGATTTTTAGCTGTGAAAGTTTCTCTTCATTAGTTCCTGATATAGAAATATATTTTTCAATCAGGGATAATTGATCTGAAGTAAAACCTTTCCTGGTCAATTCATCTTTAATTTTTACTAATCCAATTTTATCCAGCTTATCAATTGCAATCGCAATCGTATTCATCTTCTCGATCCCACCACAGAGTTCAGCCAGGCCGGTCAGTATTTTCCTGTGATTAATTCTTAATTCATAATTCTTAATTCCTAATTGGGTAAAAACATCAGTATAAATATTTGCCAGCTCCACTTCATTTAACAAAGAATTACTGCCTACCACATCTGCATCGCATTGGTAAAATTCCCGGTATCGACCCTTTTGCGGACGATCGGCTCTCCAAACCGGTTGAATCTGGTATCTTTTAAAAGGAAAATTAATCTGCTGGTAGTTCATCGCCACATATCTTGCAAAAGGAATAGTGAGATCATATTTTAATGCTCTTTCAGTGATTGCTTTATCACTCTTTCCCTGAAGAACTTTTTCAAAAGCATCTTTTGCATTTTTATGCTTGTCGGGATTATCTAACCCGTTGTTTAGGATCTTGAAGATCAGTTTATCTCCTTCATCCCCATATTTTCCCATCAGAGTGTCCAGGTTTTCCATGGCAGGAGTTTCCAGTGGTTCAAAACCATACAATTCAAATACATTTCTGATTGTTTGAAGTATATAGTTTCTTTTTCGAACCACATCCGGTCCGAAATCTCTGGTGCCTTGGGGAAGAGAGGGTTTTGACATAGACAATTTCCTATAATTTAAATCAATTTAGGGTAAAAGATTCAGGATGCATCGTAGAACATCTTATTCTTTTTTATGAGTTTTATATAAATGTATTATTCTTTCACACACTTCATCGAGCATATTAAATACAATGTGATAACCCGGCTCCTCGCCATACCAGGGATCTGGCACATCAATGTTTTTTCCGGGAATAAGTTCATTCATTAATAATTTAACTTTCGAATCATCAAATTTATTTTGAGCAATTACCTTCATGTCCCTTAATACATCATCTGACAAAGCGTAAATGATATCATATTTGACAAAATCATCTGCAGTGAACCTTCTTTTTTTTTGTTGGCTGATATCAATACCATTCATCTTTGCTACTTTCTGACTAAGCGGATGCGGAGGTTCTCCGGAATGGTATCCATTCGTGCCTGCGCTGGCTATAGTCCAATTCAGTCCTGCCTGTTTTGCTTTGTCTTTCAATATACCTTCGGCCAATGGGCTTCGGCAGATATTACCAAGGCAAACCATTAGAATTTTCATGAAGCAAATATAGTAACCTGTACGTTGAAGATTTTTTACATTGCAAAAAATTATGGATAAAAATTCTGCATGCATCTATAATTAAAAATACAAATGTTCATCAAGTGATATTATTAAGCATGTAAGTTCCGGCGTTTCCAGAAACAGGCTTGGTTATTAAACTTTAACTTTTAATGAAACTGTGCTTATTAGAAATACAGTTGTTATTTGAATTGGAATTTAAATAATCTATAGAGTAACGGGGTTCGTATAATATTAAGTAGTCTTTTTTGGCAGGTTTATTGCCTTTTTCCGTGTTTAATACAGATAAATTACTGTAATATTTATATGTTTAAAAAGAACAAAAATTTAATATCTTGCCCAATTTGGCAATCAATTTTAAGAACAAATGAATTACGAAGAAAATCGGGAGAGAACGGGGAGCAATATGAGACGCATTTACGATTATACAATGGGTGTATTGTGGTCAGCAATTGGATTGTTTTTTCTGATTCATAAAAAAATTGGTTACGACCTTCAATTAGATCAGACATTAACAACAATTTTTGGTGTGTCCAGTTTGTTGTACGGATTTTTTAGAATTTACAGAGGATATAAAAAATGATTATTCGGTTTAAAAAAGAAGAAATGTTCAGGAAAAATAAAAATATAATAAAGCTGTTCTCCATCCTTTTTCTTACAAGTTGTGGATCAGGTACGGATCATATTCCTGAAGACAGGTTTGATAAAGGTTCGATTGTGATCAGTGCAGACGAATCGTTTAAGCCGGTTATTGATTCTCAGGTTCAGGTTTACGAGGCTAAATATCCCGATGTAAAACTGAAAGTGTACTATAAACCTGAAGCTGATTGTTTGAAAGATCTTGCTGTTGATTCTGTAAGAATGGTGATCGTTACGAGGAGATTTACAACTGAGGAAAAAAATTACATGCTGGATTCAATGAAGATTTCTCCGGAACAACTGTCACTTGCATTTGATGCTATTGCAGTCATAGTTCATCCTGATTCAAAAGAACAACTTTTTACCATGCAGGAAATAAGGGAAATACTTCGTGGAAAATTTAAGAAAAATTTAATCCCGGTATTTGATGGGTTAAATGCAACCAGTACAGTACGTTTTATCATCGATAGTGTGTTGCGTGGCGATTCATTAACCGATAAAGCTTTGGCAGCAAAGACAAGTGAAGAAGTAATAAACTATGTTTCTAAGAACCCATTGGCAGTTGGATTTATTGGTGTGAGCTGGATTGGTAATAAAGATGATGAGCAACAACAAAGTTTTTTGACAAAAGTGAGACTGGCCGAAATTGAAAGTACAGACCTGCCAGGTAAATATATTCAGCCGGTACAGGCAAATATTTACAATGGAAGATATCCTATGAGGAGGGAGTTGTTATATATTTTGAAAGAGAATCACAGGAGTGGTCTGGGTCATGGGTTTAAAAACTTCATGACGGGTGAAATCGGACAGTTGATTTTTCGCAGGGCATACCTGGTGCCGGCACATTTACAATTTAATGTGCGGCCAGCAACCATGCGGGACAAATAAATGGCTATATTTATAACCCTATAAAGTGTTTAATATGAAGAGAACTTTAATTGCTGTGAGCTTTATTGCAGCATTGATATCAACAAGTGTAAAAGCACAATCCCTGCAAGATGGGATCAACCATCTGTATGCAGACCGGTTTGCAAATGCTGTACAGGTATTTCAGAAAATTCTTGAAGCCAATCCAAATTCGATGGAAGCCAATTATTGGCTTGGCCAGGCATATCTGGACATGGATGAAAATGATGCTGCAAGGCTGCTTTATGATAAAGCATTACAGTTAAATGGAAATGCTCCATTATATTTAGTTGGCAGAGGCCACGTGCATCTTCTTGATAAAAAGCCTGAACCAGCCAGGCAGATGTTTGATGCTGCAATTGCAATCAGCAAAACCAGAAAAGGAGAAGATCCTGCTATTTTGAATGCAGTGGGCCGTGCACATGTGGATGCGAAAGAAGGAAATTTCCAATATGCTATCCAGGTTTTGGAGCTTGCCATGCAACGTGATCCTAAAAATGCTGAGATAGCATTAAATCTCGGAAATGCTCATCGTAAAGCAAACCCCGGCTCTGGCGGAGGTAAAGCATATGAGTATTACCAGATGGCAGTACAGTTAAATCCCAAATTTGCCTATCCATACCTACGTATTGCCAAATTATTTGAAACACAAAAGAACTGGGAATTTGTTTTAGAAAATCTAAACAAATCTATTCAGGTTGATCCGACATTTAGTTTAGGCTATTATGAATTATTCTATTATTATTTTTTCCGTCAGGATTTTGTAAAAGCAGAAGAGTACCTGAATAGTTATATCACAAGTAAAGTACCTGAAGTGGATGTGCAGGATGATTATTTATATGCACAATTATGCTGGGCTAAAAAAGATTATGACTGTGCCATCAGCAAAGCACAAAATGTAGAGAACTCAATGGGTGTAAAAACAAAACCTAAGGTGTTTAAATTATTAGCCGTTTCTTTTGCAGATAAAGGTGATACACTAAGCGCAAAGCCTTATATCGATAAATTTTTTGATAAAAAAAATGAGGCTGAGATCATACCATTTGACCTTATATTAAAGGGAAAAATATATGGTGCAACCACAGGAGATGAAACAGTAATCTTTGATAGTTATATTCAGGCATCCGCTTTGGATACGACCTATGTCGATAAAATTAAAACATTACAAGACGGAGCTGATTATTTTAAATCCAAAGGAAACAAAAGAAAAGAGGCTGATCTCAGGGATATCCTCTACAAGGCCAAAAAAGATCCTTCTGATGCGGAATTATTCAATGTGGGCCTGGCATATTACCAGGTGCCGGATTATCAAAAAGCAATTGAGCGGTTTTCAATGTATTCAGCAAAAAGCCCGGATAGTATTTATGGTTATTTCTGGGCAGCCAGGGCCAGTTCTGCAATTGACACTGCAATGACTGAAGGAATAGCACTCCCTTTTTATAAAAAAACTTTAGAAGTTGCCTCAAAGGAAAAAGAAAGGTTAAAAAGCATGGGCATAGAAGCCTGCGGATATTTTGCGGGTTATTATAATAATATTAAAGGCGACAGAGATACAGCAATATACTATATACAAAAAGGTTTGGAATTTGATTCAACTAACGCATCTCTGAAATCAACTTTGGAAATTTTACAAAGAGCGTCACAGCCAAAGCAGAATTCGACTAAAAGCCAATCTAAACCTGTGGCAAGATCAGGATCAGCAATCATGAAACCAACTAGTGCAAGTGCAATTCTTGTTAAGAGCTAGTTCAGGGTTCCTTTAAATATAGCAAGTCCTTCCCGGTTTTTTGGGGAGGATTTTTTTTAGCTAAGAGTATAAAGGAGAAAAAGAGAAGAACAATAATTATCCTGCTATTCATTTAACGCTTTAATCTCTTTCACTCTTTTATACTCTTTGCTGATAATTGATAAGGCAAATTGCCTATCTAATCTTATTTTTGCAACCCAGATAACAGATATGTTTCAACTACTTCAAACTGACCTGAATAATGTAATTAGAGATGTAAGCAGCTCAGGAAGTTATCTGCCTGTAGGTATACAATTATTGATTGTTGCCGGAATGATATTTTTTCTACTTGGCGTTACTCATTGGTTGGGACCCAAAAGAAATACAGCAGATAAACTTGAGGTTTTTGCAAGTGGGATTGAGTCGCATGGTGAGGCAAGGCATCCAATGGCCATTAAGTATTTCCTGGTTGCCATTTTATTTGTGTTATTTGATGTGGAAGTGATTTTCTTTTATCCCTATGCTGTAAATTTTAAAGCATTGGGTTGGGATGGTTTCTGGGCAGTGATGATGTTTGTAACATTTTTCCTTTGCGGATTTATTTACATCATCAAAAAAGGTGCGTTGAATTGGGAAGATTAAAAAACTAAAAATTAAAAAGTTAAAAGAAGAAAATCTGATTTAAGTGTTTTGATTTTTGACTTTTGAATTTAAACTTATATTATGGCTCGTCCTGTATCATTTAATATTCATACCAAACCACTGGAAACTGATATTTCCATGGTAGATATGCCTGAAGGGTTAAAGGGTGAAGGTTTTTTTGCCACTTCTATGGATAAAGTAGTGGGACTTGCCAGGAAAAACTCTATCTGGCCCTTACCATTTGCCACTTCCTGTTGTGGAATAGAATTTATGGCAACGATGGGTTCCCATTATGACCTGGCACGGTTCGGTAGTGAAAGAGTTGGGTTTTCTCCTAGACAGTGTGACTTGCTGATGGTGATGGGAACTATAGCAAAAAAAATGGGTCCTGTTGTAAAACAGGTTTATCTGCAAATGTCAGAACCGCGTTGGGTAATTGCAGTGGGGGCCTGTGCATGTAGCGGTGGCATATTTGACACCTATTCCGTTTTACAGGGTATTGACCAGGTAGTTCCGGTAGATGTTTACGTTCCGGGATGCCCGCCAAGACCGGAAGCAATTCTGGATGGGTTTATGAGAGTTCAGGACCTCGTCGGAAAAGAAAGTTTGAGAAGAAGAAATGGTGAGAAGTACAGGCAGTTGTTAGAAAGTTATGGTATCCAATAAAGCTGTAACCGTAAGCTATAAGCGGTTAGAAATTTTAAAAAAATTATCCTCCTTTGGCTAAAAGCTAAGGACTAAAAGCTAAGAGCTGAAATGTCATTGACAAACGATATAGTAAAACAAAAACTGGAAGCAAAATTTGGTGAGCAGGTTTCAGGCTTTTCCGAGCCATACGGCATGCTCACATTTGAAGCACCCAAAGAAATGAACCTGAAGGTGCTTAATTTTTTATTTGATGATGAAGAATTGAAGTTCAGATTTCTTACCGACCTGCAGGCAGTACATTATCCCGATCAGAAAGGAAGAGAACTGGCGGTAGTATATCATTTACATAACCTGGTCGATAACCTGCGTATTCGGTTTAAAGTATTTACAAATATTAATACTCCGGATGTGTATACAGCCACCGGGTTGTTTTCAGCGGCCAACTGGATGGAAAGAGAAACTTATGATTTTTTTGGAGTGAATTTCGTTGGCCATCCCAACCTGAAAAGAATTTTAAATGTAGAAGAGATGGATTATTTCCCGATGCGAAAGGAATTTCCGTTGGAAGATCAATCCCGGATCGATAAAGATGATGAAATGTTTGGAAGAGGATAATATTTATTTGAATGAAAGAACACGAGCATATAAGATTACCGCAGGGAAGCATAGAAAAGACCACCACTACATTAAATCTGGGGCCTACACACCCCGCAACTCACGGTGTATTTCAGAATATACTGGAACTCGATGGTGAAAGAATTGTTTCTGCTGAGCAAACTGTAGGATACATTCACCGGGCTTTTGAAAAATTAGCGGAAAGAAGACCACTCTATCAAATAACACCACTTACTGATCGGTTGAATTATTGTTCAGCTCCTATTAATAATATGGGCTGGCACCTTACCTGTGAAAAATTATTGAATATAAAAACCCCGAAGCGGGTTGATTATCTCCGTGTCATCATCATGGAGTTGGCAAGAATTGCGGATCATCTGGTTTGCAATTCCATTGTTGGTGTGGATGCCGGTGCTTATACGGGATTTTTATACGTGATGCAGTACCGCGAACTCATTTATGAAATTTGGGAAGAAGTTTGTGGCTCCCGTTTGACTACTACTATTGGCCGTATCGGCGGATTTGAAAGAAATTTCAATGATATCGCATTTCAGAAACTGGAAAAATTTCTGAAAGAATATCCAAAAGTGTTGAAAGAGTTTATCAACCTTTTTGAACGGAACCGGATATTTATGGATCGTACTCAAAACACAGGCGGTATCAGTGCAGAACGGGCATTGAATTATGGATTCACTGGTCCAAACCTTCGTGCTGCCGGAATAGATTATGATGTACGGGTACATACACCTTACAGCAGTTATGAGGATTTTGATTTTTATATTCCGGTTGGAAAAACCGGTGATAACTATGATCGCTGGCAGGTTCGCAATGAAGAAATGTGGACATCGCTCAGTATCATAGAACAGGCATACAGAAAAGTGCAAGAGTTCAAAGGAGCTGAAGCAGATGTGTTTCATGCAGATGCCCCGGAATATTATTTACCGGAGAAAGAAGATGTATATACAAAAATGGAAGCACTGATCTACCATTTTAAAATTGTAATGGGAGAAACAAAGATCCCGGTTGGGGAAGTGTATCATGCTGTAGAGGGTGGAAATGGTGAACTGGGATTTTACCTGATCAGTGATGGCGGAAGAACACCTTACCGTTTACATTTCCGCAGGCCATGTTTTATTTATTACCAGGCATATGAGGAATTGACAAAAGGAGGCATGATGAGTGATGCGATCATGACGATGAGTAGTTTGAATTTAATTGCAGGAGAAATGGACGCATAAAAAATAAAAATTAAAAAGGCAAAAGTATAAACAGATGCTGATGATTATTTTTACTTTTTACTCTTGATTTTTGACTTTTAAATTAACATGATAAAATTTTCAGAAAATACATTAAAAGAAGTTCATCGGATCATCGGGTTTTACCCGGAGGGAAAACAGAAGAGTGCTGTGATCCCGGTACTACATCTTGCACAAAAGGAATTTGGCGGATGGCTGAGTACTGAAACAATGGACTATGTAGCATCTTTATTAAATCTTGCACCCATCGAAGTTTATGAAGTGGCTACATTCTATAGTATGTATAATTTAAAACCGGTTGGAAAATATATGTTTGAAGTTTGTCATACCGGTCCATGTATGCTGAACGGCAGCGATGATATTATTAAATATATCGATGATAAACTTGGAATAAAACCCGGAGAGACATCAGCTGATGGATTATTTACATTGAAAACGGTGGAATGCCTGGGTGCATGCGGATATGCACCAATGATGCAGCTGGGAAATAATTACCGTGAGCACCTGACAAAAGAAAAAGTGGATGCGATAGTGGATGAATGCCGGAAAACTGCTGCAACAAATAATTAAATATGAATTTTTTTTTAACCATAGGATTGTTTTTTACAGGCTTGTCTTTATTTGCACAGGTTGACAGCATTGGATTAAAAGAAGCCATGCAAAAATTAGACATGGCATTAATACAAAAAGATGAACCGGTTTTAAGATCCCTGCTTCATACTAACATGAGCTATGGACATTCCAATGGTTGGGTGCAAAGCAAATCAGATGTATTCAATGATTTTAAAAGCGGTAAACTGCAATACAATAAAATAAACACTACTGTTGTCAGTATTCTTGATATCGGAAAAAGCAGGGCAACTGTGAAAATGAATACAGAGGCTGAAGGCAAGGTGAATGAAACAGGGTTTAATTTAAAAATGCATGTGATGCAGGTCTGGTTGAAAACGAAAAAAGGCTGGCAGCTTTATACCAGGCAAAGTGCTAAACTATAAAAAGCAAAAAATAAAAAGTAAAAATTAAAAATCCATCTCGTTTTTTTTACTTTTTACTTTTGACTTATAAAAAATGGGAAGAAAATTATTATTAGACAAAGCACACATTGAAAACATCAGGCTCTATGATGTGTATCGCCGTGAAGGCGGTTACCGGAGTGTGGAAAAAGCTTTGAAAACAATGTCGCCTTTCCAGATTACTGAAGAAGTGAAGGTAAGTGGACTCCGGGGACGTGGGGGAGCAGGTTTCCCTACCGGAATGAAATGGGGATTTTTAGCAAAACCCGAAGGTGTTCCCCGTTACCTGGTTGTAAATGCAGATGAAAGCGAACCCGGTACTTTTAAAGACCGTTACCTGATGGAATTCATTCCGCATTTGTTAATTGAAGGGATGATCATTTCAGCCTTTGCATTGGGATCAAATACATCTTACATATACATACGGGGTGAATATGCATGGATTGTTGACATTCTGGAACAAGCCATAGCTGAAGCAAAAAATAATGGATGGCTGGGAAAAAATATTCTCGGCAGTGGTTTCGATTGTGAAATATTTGTACAGCGTGGCGCCGGTGCATATATCTGTGGCGAAGAAACTGCTTTACTGGAATCGCTTGAAGGAAAAAGAGGAAATCCCAGGATCAAGCCTCCTTTTCCGGCAGTAAAAGGTTTATGGGGATGTCCTACTGTGGTGAATAATGTAGAAACAATTGCAGCAGTTGTTCCAATAATAAATGAAGGTGGAGATGAATATGCCAAGATCGGAATTGGAAAATCAACAGGCACCAAACTGATCTCTGCATGTGGCAATGTAAGAAAGCAAGGTGTTTATGAAATTGAAATGAATATTTCTGTTGAAGAATTTATATATAGTGATGAGTATTGTGGTGGCATTGCAAATGACAGAAAACTAAAAGCCTGTATTCCGGGTGGTTCATCTGTACCAATTCTTCCGGCAAATCTTACACTGAAAACAGCAAAGGGTGAATCAAGAATGATGACTTATGAAAGCCTTGCGGATGGCGGTTTTCAGAGTGGATCGATGATGGGTAGCGGCGGCTTTATTGTTTTGGATGACAGGCAATGCGTAGTAAGGCATACCTATACATTGGCTCGTTTTTATCGTCATGAAAGTTGTGGTCAATGTTCTCCATGTCGTGAAGGAACCGGCTGGATGGAAAAAATATTGTTGAATATTGAGAATGGAAAGGGAAAGATGAGTGATATTGATCTGCTTTGGGATATTCAAAGAAAGATTGAAGGAAATACAATTTGTCCTTTGGGTGATGCAGCTGCATGGCCGGTGGCAGCAGCAATCAGGCATTTCAGGGATGAGTTTGAATGGCATGTGTTGAACCCGGAGGAGTGTTTAAGAACAAATTATGGATTGGCGGGGTACGCCAAGGCACTGGAGAGTATTGGTTAAGTCAAAGTTCAAAAGTGAAAAGCAAAAAGTGGAAAAAGAGATTAAATACAGAAGCTATGATTTCTCTCTGAAAAAAATTAAGTTCTTAAAAAAGAAAAACTGGAATAGTCTTAGTTTGATAATTGTAAAACAGTTGATGAGATCAGCTGTATCAATCGGGGCTAATGTGACCGAAGCTAAAAAGAGTTCATCAAGAATTGAATTTAAAAGATATTATGAGATTGCCTTGAAATCAGCTAATGAAACCAAGTACTGGATATGTCTATTAAGAGATGGATTTGATGAAAAGGGTGACGATTTAAAAGAATTATTGAAAGAAGCAGACGAGTTATCAAAAATTTTAGCTGCTTCAATAATAAAGCTAAAGAAGCCGAAATGACTTTTTGGTTTTGAATTTTAACTTTTGAGTTTCTATGTCGGAAAAAAAATTATTAAAAGTAACCATCGACACCATCAGCATAGATGTTGAACCGGGGA
>CAZOOT010000108.1:0-10978 GCA_964581455.1 uncultured Chitinophaga sp.
TAATAACTGCCACTGCCTTTTTCTCATCAGCCTGCATCATAGCCGTGTACCCGACTATGTCGGTAAACATGATTGCAGCGAGCTGGCGGGTTTGGGGCACTTTATTAATTATTTTATTAAAAGATATTGTAAAACTAATTTTAATCTAATGGCAAATTCATCTTCTTCAAAAAGGCCATGTGTCGGGGATCACCCACCAGGTTTTTCAAAAGAGGATCATCTTTGATAAAAATTAACCAACCTTCTTTTTTATTAAATGCACTTTCCAGTTGCATAAATGCCCTATCTTTTTCACCCCTGAAGGCATGAAGTCGTGCCAGCAGGTAGCTCCAGTCGTTCTGATATTTATCTGTAAACTCTTTCATCATTTGATCTGCTTCATTCTTCCGGCCCAATGCATGATAAGCCAAAGCCAATCCGAAGGTTTTAAATGGTTCATTGTTTTCTTGCTTCATTTCGGCAAGGGCAATTTCTGGTTTACCCTGTAACAAATAAATTTCACCCATGTACAGGTGTGCCCGTTGAAACTGTGGGTTTAGTTCCAGGATTTTTTTGTATAAAACAATAGCTTCTTCATAGTGGTTGGTACGAATCAGGTTATGTCCTTTTGAAATATAGGTGATCACTTTCAACGGGTCAATATCCAGAGATTGCTTGAAATATTGGTTGCCTTCATCCCATTTACCTAATGCTGTTGCCAGTCCTCCCAAACTCCTTAACACTTCAGAATTTCCCGGATCCAGACTAAGTGCCTTTTGAAAAGAGGTTTCCGCTTCATCCCAGTCAAAATCATAACTATATTGAACTTCTGCCAAGGCCCGATAGCCATTGAATAGGTTTTTGTCCAGTGATATTGCTATTTCAGCAGCTTTCCGTGCTTTTTCATAGCCTTCATTTTGATCTATATATTTCTGCCAGGCTTGTCGCATTAAAGCATTAGAAATTCTTGACCAGGTAAAGGCATCAAGGGAGTCAATAGCTAATGCCTTGTAATAAAAGTCCAGCGCTTTAGCAACATTTTCTTTATCCAGCTTATCATCAAAAAAATAATTTCCCTGCAGAATAAGATTATGTACTTCGATATTGGCAGATTTAGTTGCACTGGATGGTAGAGTAAGTAGCTTCAACTTTAATTGTTTTACAACAGCTCCGGCTATTTCATCTTGTAATTTAAAAATACCCTCCAAGTCGCGATCAAATGTTTCGCTCCATAAATGTGTACCATCAGTTGCTCTTATTAATTGAGCTGTTACACGAATCTGATGCCCATCTTTTCGTACGCTGCCTTCCAGTAAGTGAGCTACACCTAACTTTTCTGCAATTACACGAAGGTCTTCATTCTTCCCTTTAAAAGCAAATGAAGAAGTACGACCTATCACTTTTAGCTCTGGGATCTTCGCCAGGAGGTTCAGCAATTCTTCACTCAGTCCATCAGAGAAATATTCCTGATCCTTACCGACACTCATATCAACAAAAGGCAAAACAGCAATTGATTTATCTGCAACTTTATCATTTTTGACAAACAAAATTTTATAAATAAAAAAACCAGCCACAAGAAGAAGGATCATTGCAACAATTAAAATGATATTTCGGTTCTGAACATTTTTCTTCTTCAGTTTTCCTTCCATTTTTTTTCTCTGCGGTACAAATAATCCATCATTCGTCAATGCAAACACTTCCATTGATTTGCCTACATTCTTAAATTCAAAATGTCCGAGTGATTCGGCAGTAATGGAAACATTGTTTTTTATTTTATTATGAACTTCTTCAGAAATAAGAATTGTATTTTCCTGTCCAAGCGATTGAACCCTTGAAGCCACGTTCACTCCATCACCTAAAGCTTTTGCATCTTCAAAAAAAACTTCACCAATATGTAAACCAATGCGAAGAGGAACAACTGGTTCAGATTTCAAATCTTTTTGTACTGCTAACGAACAATTCACCGCATCGGTAGCGCTGGAGAAAATACAAAGACTTCCATCGCCATAATAATTTAATACCTGGCCATTAAAATGTGATACCCATTTTTCGAGTGTTGTATTGTAATGTTTGATGACCGCCACGGCCTTCTCTTCGTCTTGTTGCATCATGGCCGTGTACCCGACAATATCGGTGAACATGATGGCGGCGAGCTGGCGGGATGGTGACATGAAGAAATTCTTTTTTTTGAAGGTAACGAAAATGTACTTGCCTGTTAAAATTCAATCGTATCTGTTTTCATGAATATCTGTCTTTCTTTGTTTTGAAATCCTTAAAAAAGAGAGTACTTTCACTTTTACTAACTCCTTTTCCCATCCTTTCGCTAACTAAACTTCCCGATCCGGGAATCCTTTTAAAAACCTTTCGGTTATTATTTATAGACCAACCTGGTAATGAAGAAGCAACTACTTATACTTTTATTGCAATTTATTTTTGCCGGCCCGGTAAACAGCCAGTCATTTACTGTTGACGATCTTATCAAACTCAGTTCTGTTTCTCCAAAACTTTTGGACAATCATTTGAAAAGGGAAGGATTTTCAAACATCCGTCATTGGATAGATTATGATTTGCGGAAAATCAGTTTTTATGAAAAAATTAAAACAGCTAAAAGAGATTCATTGACAGGAAGAGTAGTGGAATTGTATAAAAAAGGCGGCATCAGATATCTAGAATTTCACACCCCCTCTTTTACAGAATACCTGGATGGGCACAGAAGGCTGGTGAAAGCGGGTTTTTTTCATGATGAGAAAAAAGAGTTGACACAGACTGGCAATAAAATTTATCAAAAAAAAAATATGGTCGTATTGGCAACGACCAGCTCAACGGATGATATCATACAATATAATTTTCAACTGACTGTAAATGAATATCCAAATCCTTCCTCCATCCGTTATGCAGAAGATTTATTAAAATTTAATTCGCATGAATACCTGGCTGGTTTTTTTGGGGAGAAAAATGTAAAAAAAGATCTCTTTTATTTTTCAGAAAAAGAATTAAAAAGCTGTACTGTATTATTTGGTAATAGCAACAGACAAGCAGTTTTTGTTTGGAATGATGAGGAAAATCTCCGTGATCTTTCTTATATACTGGTCAGTAATATTATTTCAACAGTAAGTGCAGAAAAATTTAACCAGGTGCTTGGTCTTAACAAATGGGAATTGGAAAATGGAATTTATTCCGGCATGAGTATAAAGGAATTGCTGAAACTGAATCAAAAAGATTTTGAGATCTATGGCAGTTTATCCGAAAAAGCATTTATGATAAAACAGGAAAACGAAGGTAAAATAGATTTTAAAAAAGTAGCTGTTATGCTGAGTTGTAATAATTGTAATGATGACAAGTTGCTTAAAAATTCAGCAGTTAAAGCTTTTGATATAGCTGAAGAAAATCTTCCTATGTATGTTTATCATATCATTATTTATTCAGACAAACAGTAGGAATACAAATGTTTTTTGAGCTTCATTACCAATTAAGGTTGTAAACCCGACTATGTCGGTAAACATGATGGCAGCAAGCTGATGGGATAGAGATATTCAGCAATATAATTATCTCAAAATTAGTCATGATGTTTTTCATCTGGAAAAAGAAAAGAAAGCCAATGAAGAGCATTTAGAATAAACTGAGGGTTTTGTTTTCCAATCAACGAATTCATCCCGGTCTTTACACGGTTTGGTCCTACCAGTTGTGCGGTAAGCATTCCGGCTTCACCGAGTATGATCACTCTTCCTTTTCCAAACTCACCTGCGGCAGCCTGTAGCCAATTTTTTGCCGGAACAACCGGAGTATGTTCCCGAAATCTCCAGGCAGTATCCGGATTGAATGAAACTACATGATCGGAAAAACTGAATAGCCCCTGCATCTTGTTCTGATCAATTGTAAAAGCCTGACCCCAGAATGTTGCTACGGAATCAATTCTTTCAGCATTATTTCTGCCAGCAGTAACCGGATGGTCTTTTAAAGTCTGGTCGAATCGCCTGAAAACCAAAGGGTCCCATTGTATAGTATCAATTGCAAATCCGTTGGAAAAAAAAGCACCAAATTTTTCAGCTAGCAAAGCTGCTGCTCCAGGAAAAGGCATGTGGTCAGCTACCAATAACAAGGAACCTCCGTTTATTACCCATTTATAAACTGATTCTATTTCTTCTTTTGAGAAGGCCGGATAAACAGGAAAAGCCCAATTGTCAATATTTTCTTTTGCAAGTGCATTGATAATAACCAGTATGCTGCAGTTTTGATGCAGCAGGTCATAAGAGAAATCTTTTTCAAGATAATGAACCCGATAACCATCTTTTTCAAGTAAGTCAAAAAAGGGATTGTAGTTTCCTTCTTTTAAAAAAAAATTATTATGATGAAGATCTGCAAGAACAACCGGGCCTTCTGAATTTTTATATGCCGGAATAAAATCCAGAAACTGAAAAGATGAATCCACCACTTGCTGAGTATATAACTGAACCGGGAATAAAAAAAAGATTAAAAATTTTATAGCTGAATGGTAAGTATTCATTTTACATACATTTTCAGAAAACAAAACCCTGTTCAGAACAAGGTACTAAAATATTGTTTGGTCACAAAAGTATGGGGTATTGCAAAAACAGCGTTACTGATTTTTTTTCAGCGATAGCTTTCCTTCATGAAGATTTAAAAATTTGTGCGGAAACCAAAATAAATAAATGGTATAAAATAATTCAGGAGACTAAAAAAGTGATTTTATAATCATGTTAATGATAACACCCACTCCATTTTAAAGTTTTTTTGCTTTCCTTTTATACAGGTAAACAGGAAACTGGTTGTAAAAGGCATATTGATCCTTTCTTCTCCGGTTTCAGTTTCTACCGGGATGTCAATTCCGATGATGCCACTTACATAGGTTTCTATAGTAGAAGATTCGAATGAATGGTGTTTGGATGGCATAGTTTGCGATCTGAAACCAGTTTTATATCTGTGGTCAGCCAGTCTTTCTACCAGGTCCTGCAGAAATTCCGGTTGATCAAATGAAGCAGATATGTAAAATGTTTGTTTCATAACAAGGTCTTTATTTTCTGACCCTGTTCCCGCTTCACTGTGTCAACCCCGCAAGGGTCTTTATCTTATCTACGTATAAGATGTGTAAACAGACTTATGTGTTTATTAAGGGAATGTGAAAGTTGGAATTGTTAAAAACCAGATTGGTAAAAGAGATTCTTATTTTACAAATTCAAAGACATCCCCATCAAACAATCCCATGTCGCTGAGTTTTAAATGTGGAATTACGAGCAGGGCCATAAATGAAAGCGTCATGAACGGAGAATTCAAAGTGGACCCAAGTTCTTCTTTAACCATTTTATCAATAGCAGTATAAGCTGCAGCTATTTTATATCCATCTTCGTTACTCATTAATCCGGCAACAGGTAAAGCAAGTATCTTTTCTTTTTCATTTCCAATTGCACTGACTCCTCCTTTTTTCTCAATAATTAAATTAACTGCCTTGCAAATACTTTCATCGTCCACACCCACGGCAACTATATTGTGGCTGTCGTGTGCTACGGAAGAAGCAATAGCTCCTTTCTTTATCCCGAAATTTTTGATAAATGCTTTTGCAACAGGTGCGTCCTTATATCGGTTTACAACTACAATTTTCAAAATGTCTTTTTCAATATCAGTTTGTAGTTTGTAGTCTTTAGTTTTTAGTTGAGCTGAAATTTTATTTGTTATGAGTTGCCCATCCAAAGCTTCAATTAATGAAGTGGTCTGTTGTCCATTGTCTGTCGTCACCACAAATGCAAAATCCTCAACCTTCTTTTTACTACAGGAAAAATTATTTATAATTTTTGACTTTTGACTTTTTATTTTTGACTTCCCGTTTTCAGCCACCAGTTCTCCATTGATAAAAGTTTTTACAACTTCAAAATTTTCTAAATCTTTTACCAAAATAAAATCAGCAGGATCTCCTGCTTTCAATAAACCAACATCCAGCTTATAATGTTTAACCGGGTTGATACAGGCAGCTTTCAATACTTTGAATAAATCAATCCCTTTTGCCACTGCTCTTGCACATAGCTGGTTAATATGCCCCTCTACCAAACTGTCCGGATGTTTATCATCACTGCAAAACATCATCGTTTCCGGATAATCATTCAACAGATCAATTAATGCTTCAAAGTTTTTAGCGGCACTTCCTTCACGGATGATAATTTTCATTCCGTTTTGTAATTTGTCCAATGCTTCTTCTCTTGTAAAGCATTCGTGGTCGGTGGCCCCCCTAAATCCCCCCAACGGGGGGACTTTAGAGTCCGATGGTTGAGAAATTCTTTCAATGTAAAGAAGTGCTTCTTCTCCTCTTAAGCCAGGTGCATGGCCATCTACCGGTTTTAACAAACGATGCGCAGCTTCAATTTTCTTCATCACTTCTTCCTCTTCATTCAACACACCTGGAAAATTCATCATCTCACTCAGGTATTTTATTTCATCTCTTTTCAAAAGTTCTTCTACATCATCTGCATCTATGGTAGCCCCTGCGGTTTCAAAAACAGTTGCCGGCACACAACTCGGTGCACCAAAATTGAATTTGAAAGGAACTGTTTTTCCATTCGCTATCATAAATTCTATACCTTCCAAGCCACACACATTGGCAATCTCATGCGGATCACTGACGGTGGCTACCGTGCCATGCACAACGGCCAGTTTTGCAAATTCTGAGGGTACCAGCATGGAACTTTCAATATGAACATGGGCATCAATAAAACCGGGTAGGATATAGCCGGTTGATTGCTGCAATTCTTTTTCCGTGATAGAAATGATTTTTCCGTCACTGACAACTATTTCTACAGGGGATATCGTCTGTTTTTCAATATTAACCAGATTGCCTGTTATGGAAAAATTATTCATACTGGAAAAATGTTTGAATCTTTGTTTTAGGTTGATGCCAAGTTAAATACTAAATTTGAAACCCATTCTATAAAAATAAATTTGACTTTACTTTATAATGTTTAGTAAAAATCATGGTAAACATTTGGCGCTTTCCATTTTACAAAAATTAAAACAAACTAATGAAATGAGCCATAAAAATTTTCAAGCAAATTCATACTAACCGGGATGAAAATTTTTATGAAGAATTCCAAGTGACAAAAAAACAATAAAAAACATACACATGAAAAAGATCATTTACATCGTTGCTTTTTTCTTTGCATTAAACCTAAATACAACTGCACAAACAGTTGATGAAATTATCAGCAAACATATTGAAGCCATTGGCGGAAAAGAAAAACTGCTGGAACTGAAAACCGTTGTTTCCGAAGGAAAATTTATTTTCCAGGGAATGGATATTCCGGTTACTATTTACCAGACGCATAATAAAGGCACGAGAATTGAAATAAATGTAATGGGTATGACTGGTTTTATAATTAATACACCCACAGAAGGCTGGACCTTTATGCCATTTCAGGGAATGACTGCTCCAGAAGCAATGGCTGCAGACCTGGTGAAAGAAGGTACAGACCAACTTGACCTGCAGGGGCCGCTTTTAAATTTTACCGAAAAAGGTCATACAGTTGAGTATTTGGGTAAAGAAGATTTTGAAGGCACAGAATGTTTTAAACTAAAAGCTTTATTGAAAGGCGGATCGGAACTGACTATGTACATTGACCCATCCAATTATTATATAATTAAACAGATTATAAAATCAAAAGCCGCCGGACAGGAAGCTGACCAGGTGCAAACTTTCAGTAATTTTCAGAAAACACCTGAAGGACTGGTATTTGCTTTTGACCAGACTGGATTTGGTCCGGGTGAAATCAGCTTTACTAAAATAGAAGTAAATAAACTCATTGAAGAAGCAAAATATAAAGCATCCAAATAAAAAGTATACAGATAAAAAAACCCGGTAAAAAGCTGGGTTTTCTTATTTTAGGATCATTCAAAACTAAAGCATGATGAAAAAACAATATTTATTCATAGGCATTTCATTTATCTTTTTTTCTCAGACAATTCAATCACAAATCAACTCTTCTACATTTGGCATGATGGAGGCAAGGATCCTGGGGCCCGGCACCATGAGCGGCCGCATTACTGCTATTGAAGGAGTGAATGCAGATGGAAAAACAATATATATCGGCACTGCCGGCGGTGGCATCTGGAAAACGACCAATGCCGGTGCATCGTTTAAACCCATATTTGATAAATACTGCCAGTCTATTGGTGCCATGGCTATTGATCAGAAAAATCCAAGAGTCATTTATGCCGGAACGGGTGAAAGCAATATGCGGAATTCTGTTTCAATCGGAGATGGTTTATATAAATCAACTGATGCCGGGGATAACTGGACGAAGATCGGGTTGGATAGCACAGAGCATATTTCAAAAATCATTATTGATCCTAAAAATTCTGATATAATATATATAGCTGCTCCAGGTCCATTATGGAGTGATGGAACTCATCGTGGTTTATACAAATCAACAGACGCCGGAAAAACCTGGAATAAAATTTTATATATAAATGAAAAAACAGGTTGTGCAGATATTGCAGTAGATCCGGAAAACACGAATATAATTTATGCTACCACCTGGCAATTCAGAAGACTGCCTTATTCATTTAATTCCGGAGGTCCGGGAAGTGGAATGTATAAAAGTAACGATGCAGGAAAAACCTGGAAAGAATTAAGTAAAGGATTGCCTGCAAAGCCTTTTGGCCGGGTTGCTCTTACACTTGCCCCCAGTTCACCTAAAAATATGCTGGCAATTGTAGAATCGGCAAACACCGGATTATATATCTCTTCAGATGGCGGAGAAAACTGGAAGCAACAGAGTGCTTCATTCAATGTGGTGTCTCGTCCATTTTATTTCAGCACATTAGTTATTGATCCGAAAGATCCGAAAAGAGTTTATCGCCCTGCATTAAGTTTTTCTTATTCAAGTGATGGAGGTTATTCATTTACTGATGCAAGTAATGAAGGCGGCTGGGTGCATAGCGATCATCATGCTCTCTGGATAAATCCTGATAATACGAACCAGATGTATCTCGGTACAGATGGTGGAGTTTATATCAGTTTAGATCGGGGTGCCACATGGACCTTTGTACATAACTTACCTGTGGGACAATTTTATCATGTAGCTGCTGATAACAATGATCCATACAGAGTTTATGGTGGACTACAGGATAATGGTAGCTGGTTTGCGCCTTCGGCAAAACCTGGTGGTGTATCTAATGGTGATTGGAAAGCAATATATGGTGGGGATGGATTCTGGACAGTACCGGACCCGAATGATCCTAATATAGCTTACGCAGAATCACAAGGTGGAAATATCGGGAGAGTTAACCTTACGAATTTAAAATCTGTAAATATAAAACCACAAAAAGGTCCAGACGATGAAAAGCTACGTTGGAACTGGAATACACCAATTGTATTTGGCACTAAGAATACAAAGAATTTATATACCGGGTCACAATATCTATTTAAGTCAACAGACCGTGGTTCTAACTGGACAAAGATCTCTGCTGATCTCACTACTAATGACAAAAAGAAACAAGAGCAGGAAGAAAGCGGTGGTATCAGTGCTGATAATACATCTGCAGAAAATCATTGCACCATTTTTGCCATTGCAGAATCTCCGCTTGATGAAAACATTATTTGGATAGGCACGGACGATGGCAATATTCAGTACACGGTCAATGCCGGAAAAAACTGGACAAATGTTTCTGCTAATTATAAATCCACTGGCATTCCGGCACAAACATGGATCAGCAGTATTGAGCCAAGCCGCTTTGATAAGAACACCGTGTATGCAACTTTTGACAACCATATGTATGGTGATCATAAAACTTATCTGGGCAAATCAACAGACATGGGAAAAACCTGGAAGCTGATCAGCAGTACAGAGTTCACTGGCTTTGCACATAAAATAAAAGAAGACCTTGTAAATAAAGATTTACTTTTCCTTGGAACCGAAATGGGATTGTTTGCTTCAGTAGATGGCGGTGAAAACTGGTTCAGGATGAAAAATAATATTCCGGAAAAAGCATTGGTAAGAGATATCCAGATTCAGCCCGCAACAAACGACCTGGTGCTGGGTACCCATGGCCGCGGTGTGATTATTATAGATGATATCACACCCATGAGAACATTGACAAAAGATATTGCAGCTAAAGATTTTCATTTTATTCCAACTCCTACAATTGTATTGACCAATGGAAGATTTGGTGACGGTGGATTTCCAAGCACCGGAGGTTATGTAGCACCAAACCCTGTTTCTATTCCACCTATTCAATATTACCTGAAAGACAGAATTTCATCGGGTGATGTGACTGTGGAAGTATATGACAAAGAGGGAAACCTGCTACAATCCATTCCCGGCAGTAAAAGAAAAGGATTAAATAAAGTGAGCTGGAATCTCCGGATGAAACCACCTAAAATTGCTTCGGGTGGAACCAAAATAGATTTCGGTGGATTTATAGCTCCGATGGTATTACCGGGAGATTATACAGTAAAAATAAAAACTAAAGACAAAGAATATACGCAGACTATAAAGCTGGTGCATGATGAAAAAAATAAAGACTTTTCACTTGCTGACAGGCAGCTTCAATACAAAACCGCCATGCTCCTTTATAAAATGCATGAAGAACTTGCAGCAGCAGTAGATGATATTAATGAGAAGCAAAAAATGATAAAGGATAACCTGGAGAAAGTAAAAGATCCTGCTACAAAAAAAATAATGGAAGAGTTTAATGCTAAACTTGAAACGGAAAGAGCTGAGATGCTTGCTACCAAACAAAAATCAATTTTTGCTGATGAAGAAAGGTTAAGAGAAAAGATTAGTGATGTATATGCATCTGTTGCAGGACAGGAAGCTCCGCCTTCAAATTTACAGGTGCAGCGGGTAGGATTGCTGGAGAAAGATGTTATAAAATCAAAAATGGCGGTAAAGCAGATCAATGATAAATATTATAAACCTGTCTTTGATCAGTTGGTGAAAGAAGGATTGGTGAAGCCGAAAGCTTTTTAAATAAATTAGTAAAGTAACACAAAGGC
>CAZOOT010000109.1:0-10863 GCA_964581455.1 uncultured Chitinophaga sp.
GATGTTTAATTCAACTCCTTTATTCTTTGCAAATACTGCAAGTATTATGGGAAGAAATCCCCAGAATGTATAGAGCTCCCACATATGCCCAAAATATCCTATAGCAGCCTGCCTCCATTTTTTTGAATTAAAAATTTTTCCAAAAGCATCCAACTTAAAGCCGCCTGATTTTTTTCTGTAAGGCCCATCTCCCACAAAAAGCAGCATCAGTAATCCTCCGATTGCTGCGAAAATTGAGGTGTAATACAAAACAGATTTCCACGGAAGTTCAAAATCCCGGTTCTTTAGTAAATGAGGAAAAGCAGTACCAAGAATTAAAGCACCCAACAAAAAACCCATTGCTTTGCCTAATCCTTTTTCAAACCAGTCTGCTGAAATTTTCATACCCACCGGGTAAATACCAGCTATGAAAACACCTGTAATAAACCGTAAAACAAATAAAGATGTTGCGTCAGTTGCCAGCCATGCAACTGCTGAATTGGAAATGGCACCAAATATGGAGCATATAAAAAAAAGCTTTACCGGCGAAAACCGGTCTGCCAGTGAAAAAAATGCAAATACAAGAGTACCTGTAATAAATCCGAGCATTACTGCAGATGTTACATGACTAAGTGCATATTGAGAAAGATTGAGTGTCTGTTTCAACTCCGGTAACACAGCATTACCCACAAACCAAAGTGATGTGCCGGCAAATTGCGACAGCACAATGATCCATAAAACTCTTTTTTGTTTTTGCTCTATTGTCAAAGTGGTTTAAATTTTTGATGAATGTTGGCAATGATCAATCCCACTATAACTAAAGTAAAACTTATTATATGGATGTTTGTTATTTTTTCATTCAGCAGGATCACTGCTTCCACACTGCTGAATACAGGAATCAGGTTGCCGACTAAAGCTGTGCGACCGGCTCCCAAATGGCTGATAGATACATTCCATAGCAAAAAACAAATAACAGATGCCCCTAAGCCCAGGTAGAGGATCACAGAAAAATTGGTCCAGTTAATACTAATGCCTCCCTGTTGCTGAAACTCGTAAAAATAAAAAGGTGCCAGCAAAACGGTTCCTATTAAAAACACACTTAACAGGAAACTGGATGAGCTCATTTCAACAGGCCTTCTTTTTACACATACATTATAGATGGCAAAAGTTAAAGCTGCTGCAAGTATCCACCAATCTCCTTTTGTGAAAGAAAAAGTCATCAGCACATTCCAGCTTCCCTTGCTAAGCAATAATAATATACCGGCTATCATTACTATCATGCCGGAAACTCTTAACCTGGTTACTTTTTCTTTTAAAAATATAGCAGCTAATGTAACAGAAATAATAGGAGAGGTGCAGGTTCCCAATAAAGCCATATTAATGGCAGTAGTATAATGCCCGGCTATATAAACAAATGTATTGAACATGGTAACACCGGTAACAGCGGCCAAAAGAAAAAACCAGGGTCTTTTTGCTATCAGGTGAAGATCCTTCTTCAAATATTTCCAGGCAAAAGGAAATAAAATGATGGTAGCAGAAAACCAACGGTAAAATCCAAGTGTAACAGGAGGAATCTCTTTGATCACACCCCGGGCAATGATAAAATTTCCTGACCA
Source organism: uncultured Chitinophaga sp. (assembly GCA_964581455.1). Classification (GTDB taxonomy): domain Bacteria; phylum Bacteroidota; class Bacteroidia; order Chitinophagales; family Chitinophagaceae; genus VBAS01. The sequence goes on from CAZOOT010000109.1 coordinate 1,596, forward strand.
GATTATGGTAGCAAGAACTGCAAGGCTGATACCTATAAGAATTTCACGCTGAGAATGTGTTGAGTGCATGTAGTTTTATTTCAGTTTCCATGAGAGCATCCTTTGCTATGGAAACAAGGAGGGGATTAATGAGCATAGTCGAGCTCAAAATTCCCCTTAATTCTCTCCAAAGATGGATTGAAATATCCGAATTTCAAATCTGGAAATTCTTCCTGTATTAACTGCATCATTTGTTTTACTCCCATGCACTCACCGGTATCAGTTACACCTATTTTTCCAAGATACCAATCCGGATCAATATTGAAATTGCGCCATTGAATCATTTTTAAGCCCGTATCCCTGATCAGTTTTCTTAATGCCTCATACTCTGCAACAGAATCCGTCATGCCCGGGAAAACAAAATAGTTGATCGAGGTCCATCCGCCGTAACTGTTTACTACTTTCAGGCTTTCAACTATATCTTCAAACTGATAATTATTCGGCCGGTAGTAGGGCATGTAAATTTCACTTCTTGCAGAATTTGTGCTTACACGAATTGAATTCAACCCAGCTTCACATAGTGCTTTTACCCATACCGGATTGGAACCATTTGTATTGATGTTGATACTTCCTTTGGAAGTATGTTTTCTTATTTCAATAATAGCTTTACTGATTGTTTCCCACATCAGCAAAGGTTCGCCTTCGCAACCCTGTCCAAAACTAATGATGGGGAAAGGAGCTTCTTCAAGATGGGGAACGGTAAACTCGACGATCTCTTCAACAGTAGGTTTAAATGTCAAACGATCCTGTGTGGAAACAATTTGTTCCTCGTCCGGTTGTAATGATATACAACCGACACAATTTGCATTACATGCAGGAGACACTGGTACCGGGCATTCCCATCTTTCTAAAGAAAAATTTCTGGCAGCGGGGCAATGATAGTTCATGCAACAGTTTTCCATCAAATGTTTTACCAGCCGGTTATGCGGATAAGCTTTCAGTAATCTGTTGGTACCGGTTTCAATTTTCTTTTGATCGTATCCTGCATTTTCCTGGCGAATATCTTGTTCAATTCTAACAGCAGGCACATAAAATTTATCATTATACCAGCTGGCAGCTGTATAACAAAAGAGCGGAAGTACAGGAGCGTCTTTTTCAGATTCGTAGGCAGCTAAATACAAACCGGTATGTGCCGGAGGTATAAATGCTGCAACGGCCCAGCCTTTTTCACACAATCTCATTTCGCCTGTTTCTGTATCAATACCAATACCTTTTCTGCCGGGTAATTCATAAAGTGATCCACCACTTGGTAACTCGATCCAATCCTCAGCCGGAACGATTACAGCATCCCAACCACTACGTCCCGTTGCATATAATGAAGTGTCTTCAAAAATATTTCCTTTGCCGTCGGAATATAAAATATATGGAGAATTGGAAAGCGTCATATATGTCAATTGTCAATTAACTTTTTTATTCGCAAAAGTCGGAATTAATTGCAGAGTAATAAGAAGTTTTATTTTTTTAAAAAATCAAAAAACATTTTTTAAATAATTCCTTGTAGTCGTATCGCCACATCAATTTGAGTTTTCTTGTACAAATTGTTGTCTTATTTTTTGAAATCTTTGCATATTACTTTGTTCAAAGCTATCAGAAAGTATGAGAATTTTAATTGCAGATGACCATACAATTGTCAGGAGAGGGCTTAAACAATTGATTGCTGAAGATTTTCCATCTGCAGTAATCGGCGAATCAGAAGATGCAGAAGACTTGATCAAAAAAATTAATGCTGAAGATTGGGACCTGGTGATATCAGATCTTAGTATGCCAGGCAGAAGTGGTATTGATGCTTTGATACAGATAAGACAAATGAAACCTGTCCTGCCTGTATTAATCATGAGTATGCACTCAGAGGATCATTATGCAATAAGAGTTTTAAAAGCAGGTGCAGTAGGATTCCTGGGAAAAGACAGTATTCATATGCATCTGACAAATGCTATTCAAAATGTACTTGCCGGTAAAAAATATATTACAAGTTCAATAGCTGAAAAACTGGCAAAGGCAATAGAAAAGGAAAGCAATAAAGATCCACATGAGTTTCTTTCAAACAGGGAATTTGAAGTATTTGTGTTGTTAGCTTCCGGTAAAACCACTTCTGAGATCAGTGAAAAACTTTCAATTTCAGGTACTACAGTCAGTACTTACCGGTTTCGTATCCTGGAAAAAATGGGTTTGAAAAATAATTCAGATATTATTGTTTATGCTTTGGAGCATAAACTAGTCTGATTTTAATTAGTATTGAATGTTGTTCGGATCTGAAATTCTTCATTGATCAGCTATTTAGAATTCGCTGGCTGCAAAAAATATTAAATTCTGCCTCATCTATTTCATCCCCGTTATAAAAAATAAGATGCTGAAATAGTTTATTGTTCTTAAAATCAATGGTAAGCAAATCATCTTTCAGAACCAGGTTGTTCAGTTCATTCCATCCTGCTGATTTAATGGGAAGAGACGGGAGATTGATTTTATTTTCTGTAATTGTAATGATAAGTTTTCGGTGTGCCAATACGTCAAGCAAAGTAAAAAAGAGCAGAAGAAGGAACAGCCACCAGATCTTTTCATTTAGCCAGCTTATAGCACAATACAAAAAAATAATACGACGCCAGAAATCAGCCAGTGGTTTTTTGAGTAACCATTCTATTACAACAAAAAACATATAAGCTGCAGTTATGAAAATGGATAAGAATAACCAGTAGTTATTACCGATGATGGCTTCATCTTTCAAAAACAAAAAAACAAACCCGAGCAGATTAAAAAAAATCAAAAGGTCACTGATGACTTTATAATTTTTTGTCCTGGGGTTTTTGATAAGGAAAACATACTTCATAACGAAGAATAATATGACTAAAACCCGCACAAATCATGGGGTCATTTGAAAACTGATCAGGAATTTGATGCAATAAGCAGGTTGCAAAGCTTAAAAAGTAAACGGGCACTTACATTACTGTCCCATTCGTTTTCCCCAACACCAGATTCATTCAGATCAAAACCTATGATCTTCTTGCCGCTTTTTACTACTTTATTAAATATATAAAATACCTGTTCGGTTTCCAGCCCACCTGCCACAGGAGTACCGGTATTTGGACAAAGTTTAGGATCGAGGCCATCCACATCAAAGCTGATAAAAACATTTTCGGGAAGCTTGCTTACGATTTCGTCAGCAATTTGCTTCCAGGCCTGTCCTTCGTATAACCTGTCTTTTAATTCTTTGTCAAAATAAGTAATTACGCGGAAGTTGCTGTTAAATATGTATTCCCATTCCGCTTCACTATAATCCCTGATACCAACCTGTACAAGTCTTTCCAGTTCAGGAATCTCTTCCAAAGCATTATACATGATACTGGCATGTGAATATATAAAACCTTCATAAGCTACCCGCAGATCACAATGAGCGTCTATTTGTAATATCCCAAACTTTCCATGCTTTTCAGCAATCGCTTTAAAGTATCCAAGCGAAATACTGTGATCGCCACCTAATAATCCAACCAACTTTCCACGATCAAGCAATGCTTTTGTTTGCTCATACACCCATTTATTTAAAAATGCACTGCCTTCGTTTACATCATTAAGCGTTTTTGTGATAAACTGGTTATCTTCTACAGCATCACCTTTGATGATATAATCTAAATATAATTCAGCCTCTTTGCGCAAGTAATCGCTTTTCCATAAAATTTTCCTGTCCATCTCACGCATATAAAAACCCTGTTTCCACCCATCCGGTACATCCGGATCATAAATATCTACCTGAAGGCTGGCAGAAAAAATATGTTCAGGTGCACGGGATGTACCCCCACCATAGCTTACAGTTACTTCCCAGGGAACCGGAAGTATAACTAATCTTGCATCATCTTCTTTAAAAGGCAATCCAAAGATGGTATTGTTTGGATTGCTGGCACTATTGGGGTCAAAATTTTTGAGATCGGTCATGTTCAGGGTATTCAAAAAAAACGCTGCAATGTAAGCCTCAGAAATTGGAAATCAGGATTTGAAAGGGAAAAAACTAAAAATATTTTTTTGGCAAACTTTAGCGCCTTGATTTAACAGCCGTTGCGACGCTCCGTTTAAATTTTGGTCCCTGATTGATCTTTTTCTGAAAATTAATTTTCAATATATTTTTACCTGTCTTCAAAGAAAAAGCGATACCAATTCCCATCACACATTAAGATAAATATCTCCTGATCTGTGAAAGATTTTGACCTAACTTTGCGGAGCAAATTCGTGAAATGAAAAAGACACATATTGTATTACTTGTTTTAATTGTCGGAGCCATTGCTGCCCTGATCAGTCTGATGCCTGCTTCTGGTGTAGATCTTATGAGCAGTTATGAAACCATTGCTTCGGCCAAAGAAAAAGAAGGGAAGTTTGTACATGTAGTAGCAAAACTTGACAAAAGACAGCCCATTGAATATGATGCATTGAAGAACCCGAATTATCTGCGCTTTACAGCTGTAGATTCTTTGGGAGGAACCGTGCAGGTCGTTTATAAAAATGCCAAACCAGATAACCTGGAACATAGCGAACGATTAGTTATGAAAGGTAAAATGCAGGGTGATCAGTTTGAATGCAATGAAATTCTGATGAAATGTCCATCTAAATACACTGATGATCCGAATCGTATTCAGCAAAGTATCAATAACAATACTAATTAATTTCAATGGACTATATCGGTGAACATCTTCTGCCCGGACAGATCGGCCATCTTTTTATCATCATTTCCCTTGTGGCCTCTCTTTTGGCTACATTTTCCTATTACAAATCTTTTCGCAGCCCAGATCCTGCGGACCAGCAAAGCTGGAAACGAATAGGAAGAATATCATTTTTGGTTGATGCTATTTCAGTGATTGCAGTTTTCGGTTTACTTTATTCACTCATTGCCAATCACCGATACGAATACCAATATGTTTATAAGAATTCAGGAAATGACCTGGAACCAAAATATATTTTCAGTTCTCTCTGGAGTGCTTCAGAAGGCAGTTTTATTCTTTGGACTGTATGGCATGGGATATTGGGAATAGTATTGATGTTCACTTCAAAAAGGTGGGAAGGGCCTGCCATGATGGTTGTTTCTTTTGCACAGGCTTGCCTGGCCACTATGTTACTTGGTGTCTATTTTTTCGGAACAAAGATCGGCAGCAATCCTTTTGCTTTATTCAGGGAACAGATGCCTAATCTTCCACTGTTTGGTTATGCGGATTATGCTACAAGAATTACAGATGGAAATGGGTTGAATCAACTTTTACAAAATTACTGGATGGTCATTCATCCACCGGTTCTGTTCCTGGGATTTGCCAGCAGCATCATTCCGTTTGCATTTGTTGTAGGAGGGCTGATGACAAAAAAATATGAAGATTGGACAAAACCTGTATTACCCTGGGCATTGTTTACTGCAGCTGTTTTAGGAATAGGCGTGATGATGGGGGCAGCATGGGCTTACGAATCTTTGAGTTTCGGGGGTTATTGGGCATGGGATCCTGTAGAGAATGCTTCATTAGTACCCTGGCTTACTTTAATTGCCGGTATACACACGGTGTTAATTTTTAGAAGTACCGGACGCTCATTAAAAACATCATTTTTTTTAATTACGCTTTCATTCATACTCATTGTTTATTCCACATTCCTTACCCGAAGCGGGATATTGGGTGAAACCTCAGTTCACTCTTTTGCTGACCTGGGTATGAATGCGCAGCTCTATTTATTTCTTTATGTTTTTTTCTGGTTACCTGCAATAACTTCTGCTATCGGAATCAGAAATCAATTAATTGCTTTGGTTGCTGCTGTTTTATTTTTATTGTTTGCAGGATATGTGCATTCTTTTTTTGCATTGCTTTCTCCCATAGTGGCTTTAGCCTGGATGATGGTAAATCTGAAAAAAGTAATTCCCAATGAAAGTAAAGAAGAGTCAGCCTCTTCCCGTGAATTCTGGATGTATATCGGATCCGTTGTGCTTTTAATATCTACACTGATCATCTCATTTCAGACATCTTTACCGGTTTTCAACAAAATTTTTAATACTAAATATGCACCGGCGCAGGATGTGGAATTTTCTTATAACCGTATCCAGATCTTCATCGCAATCATAATCGGATTATTAACCGGGGTAACGCAGTATTTAAAATTCAAGGGAACTTCTAAATCTTTTTTTCTTAAAAAAATTACCATACCAATTATTTTAAGTGCAATTGCATCTGCTTTGATCCTTGCATTTGGCAATGTGTTTTATGATAAGTATGGTTCAGGGTTTTTAGCAGCCATCTGGATTGCTATTGCCAGTAGCGTATTTACAGTTATTGCAAATGCATCCTATATCTGGTTGGGAATAAAAGGAAAACTAAAACTCAGCGGGCCGTCCATTGCACATTTTGGTTTTGGACTGATGTTATTGGGTATTTTAATTTCTTCATCTAAAAAGGAAGTTCTCTCTTTTAACACCAGTGGCATCTTTGTAAATTTTGGAGAAGACAGCAAAGAAAATTCAGGAGAAAATCTCACACTGGTAAAAGGAATGAAAATGGATATGGGTAAATACTGGGTTACCTATGCCAGTGATTCTGCCCATCCAAAAAAATCACAATGGTATTATCATCTGAAATTTGAAAGCAAGGATGGCAAAGAGAACTTCACATTAACACCCAATGCATTTATTAATTATAAGGGAAATGAAGGTTTGATGGCCAACCCGGATGCCAAACACTATTGGGACCATGATATTTTTGCTTACATCACCGCCTTGCCAGATCCTGAAAGAAATGTCGACACCACGGCTTTTGAAATCAGAACAGCAAAAGTCGGAGACTCTATTTTTTATTCAAAAGGATTTATCATTCTGGATGATATCCAGGTTTCTGAAAATTTACCTGTGGAGATTTTTGGAGAAAATGGAAAACTATTTGAAGCGTCTATGAAAGTATATTCCAAAACAAGTTCCACTTATACTTCAACAATCAGGCTGGCGCATGCAAAAGGGGCAGAGTTAAGCATACCGGATACGGTAATGGCGGAAAGCCTGATATTACGTTTAAATAAATATGACGGGAAAATGGCTGAGATCGGGCTAAAAGAGTCGGGCTCGGTATTGCAATACGTTACACTAAAAGCCTATAAATTTCCGTTTATAAATGTACTCTGGCTTGGCACCCTGCTGATGGCTTTAGGCCTTTTAATCAGCATGGCTAGAAGGATACAGATGTACAAGTCAACCATTGACTAATTTCTGAAAATTTTAGCGTTCAAATACAGCGTTGTATAGAAGACCCTTGTCTTAAATTTGTAATTTAGTTTTATGAAAAAGCCTGTTTTTATTAAGAATTTGGTAATTCTGGGCATCCTGCTTGGCCTATCAAATCTTGCTTTTTCTCAAACTGACACTTTGCCAAGACCTGAAGTTGCCCCTCTGATTGATACAAAAAAATGGGGGCCAAATGACACCATCATTACCCAGGCAATTTATTATATGAATGAATGGATGCCCTACAAAGAATTGGAAATGGCTTGGGTTTCCAATATGAGTGAAAAAAAACTGGCAAAATATATAGCTGAATGGACCAGGTTAAGAAATGCTGTTTATGTAACCTATCCTTATGCAAGAATAGCAGGCGTATTGATGAATGACATCAATGCACATTTAAATAATATTAAAGAAAAAAAGGGAAAAAGAGATTATATCAAAACAAGAGAAAAGGAATTAAAGACCCAGTTTACAGATCCTTTATCTGATCTTTCCATTTACCAGGGAAAGATTTTAATGAAACTGATCAACCGGCAAACAAATAATAATTGTTATGAAATTGTAAAGGAATACCGTGGCGGAGTTACAGCAAGACTTTATCAAACAGTAGCTTTTTTCTTTGGCACCAGTTTAAAACAAGGATGGGATACAAGGGATATGGTAGATGCACAAATTGAAAATATCATCAAAGAAATAGACGGAACCTGGTACAATAACCCATATAAACCAGGCGTGAGGTAATCATTTTTGATTATAGAGATTCTGGTATTTATTCATCTTGAAATTTCTTCACTATTTTTATCAGTAAACCAAAGTATGAAACTAGATATTCTTGCCATAGGCGTTCACCCAGATGATGTAGAATTAGGTTGTTCAGGTGCAATTATTAATGAAATTAATAAAGGAAAAAAAGTAGGCATATTGGATTTAACACAGGGAGAGTTGGGCTCCCGGGGTTCGATTGAGACCAGGTATGATGAAGCTGCAAAAGCAGCAAAGATCCTGGGAGTACATGCAAGAGAGAATTTAAAAATGAGAGATGGATTTTTTAAAAATGATGAAGCAAATCAAATAAAGCTGATTGAAGCTTTAAGAAAATACCAGCCTGAAATAGTTCTTGCAAATTCATTAAGCGACAGGCATCCCGATCATGGAAGGGCAGGAAAACTGATTGCAGAAACTTGCTTTTTGTCCGGATTGATCAAAATAGAAACAAAAGACGAAAAGGGAAAAGTGCAGGAAGCATGGCGGCCGAAATATGTTTTTCATTATATACAGGATAATTATATAGAACCTGACTTTATTGTAGATATTTCAGATGTATTTGAGCAAAGGATGGAAGCCATTAAAGCATATACTACTCAATTCTATAATCCGGAAAATGAAGATGATGGTCCGCAAACTTATATCTCGACTCCTGATTTTCTGGAAAGCATAGTAGCCCGTGCCCGCATGATGGGAAAAAAGATCGGGGTGAGGTATGGCGAAGGATTCAATTCGGAAAAAAGAATTGGTGTGAGTGGGTTTGATGCACAGATAACCATTGAAACTTAGCAATACTGGTGAGAATGAGCAGAAAAGGCCAATTTATGAAAAGGGGATAACTGTATAACTCTCTTGAATTTGTCTCATTATTTTCAGATATAAAGGATACCTTTGCTCCCAATTTAAATAGTGCTAATGTCTAGTCCAAAATTTCCAAACATTCATATATCGTTTCATAACGAATTGAAAAATAAAATTGCTGAATATTTTCAGCAAAAAGGTAAAGCTACACACGGAAATTTCAGTCTTTATTTCAAAGCTATAATACTGGTATCGACACTGCTGGCATTATATGTTCACCTGGTCTTTTTTACACCTTCAGTTTTATTAGCAATATTGGAATGTGTCATTTTAGGATGTGTTATTGCAGCTGTAGGTTTCAATGTAATGCATGACGGGGCTCATGGAAGTTTCAGCAGGTACAAATGGATCAATAGCCTGGCATCTAATATTGCAAATTTT
>CAZOOT010000110.1:0-10707 GCA_964581455.1 uncultured Chitinophaga sp.
GTGGTCGTTTACGGTACTATCTCTCCAAGCTCCAACATCTGTCAATTTAGGATATTTTTTAATTTCAATCCTCCAACCTTGGTCATCAGTTAAATGCCAATGAAAGGTATTGAATTTATATAATGACATCAAATCAATATACCTTTTTACATCTTCAACTCCGAAAAAGTGACGGGCAACATCAAGCATAGCACCGCGAAGTTTATAATCAGGGTAATCATTGATTGTTCCATTAGCAATTTGCCACGGACCAGACTGTACTGTATTTTTTGCAATGGAAGCAGGTAATAATTGTCTGATTGTTTGTAACCCATAAAATATTCCTGCCGGATGCTGCGCTTTTACTGAAATACCAATGTCTGAGATATTCAGCTCATACCCTTCGCTGTATAATGAAGTATCATTTACCAATGTCAATACAATACTGTTGCTTGCCCTGGTTATTGTATCAATTTGAAATGCAAAACCCGTTGCTGGTTTTAATAGAGAAACTAAATAACCAGCCAATCTGAGCAATTCCTTATTTCCGGGCTGCACCGTGATGATTGTGCTATCGTTGAGGCTAAAAAAACCCTCTGCTTTATTTACAGTTACCGGTTTTGGAATAAGATTATCCAATACGGGAGCATTGGCCACCTGATTTGAATCATTCATATTGCAGGAAGAAAAAACACTTAAAACAAGTATTAATAAAAACGGGATTGATCTTAGCGACATATTGTTTATTTATTACTGAAGATATTTAAAAATAAATTTAATTAAACACCGAAAACTCAGAAAATGTGTGTGAACAATGTGTTTCTAAGAATTTGAATTATAGATATTCAGATCTGATTAGCAACATCCAGTTCCTTAATTTGTTTTTTATAGTCAGCCGGCAATACAAGGGACTTTAAGAACCAATCCAGTTTTATTATCCTGCTTAATTTATAGATAGCAATAACCGGGGACAACCAGGATATACTACCCATTTTCAGCAATTTTTTTACAAACTTGGGGAGCACAAGCTTCTGTGATTCGATCACTAATTTATAACGCATCCATCCAAGATGTTTCCTGTACTGTTTATAAAGATCAATTGTATAATGACTTTTAACAAGATCTTTCTGAAGATGCTCATTTCTCATAATTGTCCATTGATGATAATCTGACGGCAATCCTTTTATTCCCATTCGCTGACCAACACGATAGAAAACATCAAACAGATTCTCTTTTTCTGCATATGACATTTTTCTTTCCAGCAATTCAAATGATGCCTGAGAATAATGAATCAGCATGAATAGCACATCCCTGTAAGCCCAATCAGGTATCTTTTTCCCCCTGTTGCTTTCTACAGACTCATGAATTGCTGAAATTTTATCAATTGCTTTGAATGCCGCTTCCTTTTCTGAAAAAACAATCTGCCTTGCATACATCACGGTGGAAAATAATCTACCCAATGGATCTGCAGGAAGGCGGCCAGTGAAATATAACCAGTCAACTGCTTTATTCAAAGCAAACTCAGCAGAAGCTCCGGCAAAAACAAACAATATAGTATCTGCTTTCCCCCAGATTCTTCTTACGATGGATTGTTTTTTAACAAAATACTCCATCTGCTAATTTATGCATTTCATCTTGGCTAAATTGGGAGATTAATTTCAGCATTCAAAGAGTTATTACTTTTTACCACTCATCAAAAGTTAATTCTGATAAAGTAGAAATCTGAATAACTTGTTAAGCACACAAGAGAATCCATTTTTGCTAAATGATTGAAAGAAAATTACAACCATGCCCTTATTGCAGCTTACCACTTTTTAATTTTGCCGGGCAAAAGAAATTTTACGCTTTGCTGACAAGCAAACTCAATTCCACTCATCATATCAGCAACAGTTCAGATTGAAAAGTATGAATGTTACAACTTATTTACAAAATTTTATAACAGCTAAGGATTATATGAACAGAACTTTGTTTTTTCAATGCTTTTGATCATTTTTTTTGCAAAATTTAAATTACCATCAGCATTTTTATCACTAAAATTTATTACTGTGTCAGTTAATCTTTTAGAAATCATTCAAACTCAATTGGGATACCCTGAACTCCAAAAAATGGATCCAAACAAGCAGGCAGTAGAAACAGAACATAATATTCCGTATGAACATCGGTTTAGCCAGGCAGCCATACCCGGTGTATTAACAGCATTATATATGTACAGCCGTTCTGATGATGGAGCAAAAAATATTTTAAACGGACACAGTACAGCACTTTGGACGGATGTTATTTTTGGGAAAAACAAAAAAGATGTGCTTCAAAAAATAGCCGATTACTCCTCTTACTCAAAAGAAAATGCTGAAATAAAAATGAACCGGATTGCTATAGATGCAGTTAAAACTATTAAAAAAAATCTGCCGCCAGAAGGAAGCATACAAGATGTGAAAAAGATTTTAGCTGATCAAAGTGCACATGTACTGCTTTACCTTCCTGCTGATTTACAAATGGGAGAAATTCTGAATGAGGGTACACTTGATGACCCTACCAATAAAATGGAGGGGCCAGTATCAAACATGATGCATGCAATCGGCAACCAGTTTTCTGATAATGGTGTAAAAAAAGAAGATGTTCATGATGAATCATAAAAAAAAAGTTGCAAAAACAAAAGCACTATTAAACGAAGAAGATGTACAGGAAAATCCCGACCAGCATATAGACCAGGACTTTCCGGGCTTTCCTCATCTCCCTGCTGATAAAAAAAGTATTACCGGCAAAAGGAGTGCAGAAAAAAAACCGGCAACCACTATTAAGATAGGGTCAAAAAAATGAAGAGCATATTATTTTACTAAAATCAATCTTATGAATGTAAAGAAAAAAGCAACAGCCAGGGTCTCCTCAAAAAAAGCAGTGGTCAAAAAGAAAATAGCTGCTAAAAAAAGTACAGAGAATAAAAAACCTTTAACCAAATCCTCCTCAACAAAAAAAGCTACTTCCCAAAAAACAATACTGAAAAAAGCAATTTCCAAAAAAACAGCTAACCCAAAAATAAAAAGAACAAGGAATAAAACAGTGGTTGAAGCAGTTGAAAGCAACCCGCCTCCGGTTGAAGATAAAAGCAGCACTGCAAATAATGTTATTGACCTGGTGCCCCATACCGATTTGAAAAAATTGCGGCAGAAAGAAATCCGGAATTACGACAAGTATCAAATCCGCTTATCCAGTGTTAAAAAAGGAGGGCCCAAACCTTCTGGCAAAAAGCCACTCTGGTAATTCCGGAATTGACTCTGTTTTTGGTAAATATTTTTATGATAGTATGTGTTCAATTTTCGAACTAACCCCTTTGCGACAAATTTTTTGTCAAAAAAAATTTAATAAAAAACATTCATATGAGTTTAAATTTCTTTTTCCCAAAACTTTTGTCTGCGGCAGCTGCAATTGCTTTAGTGTCCATATTCTCCTGCAACAATCACAGCGATAGCAACGCAACAGCAGATACAACAAAAGTGGTAACAGAAAACGAGATCCCACCAATGATGACAGATACGATGCCTGCGCCAATGATAAATCATGCGGAAGCAATATTATCCGGTACTTATGCTGATACTACTGTGGAAGGAAAGGTAAAATTTGATTTAGACCCGGTTGGCAAAGTAAAAATGACTTTGGAAATAACCATACCTGAAAAAGCAGGTAAATCTGTAGCCATACATATTCATGAACATGGTGACTGTGGTGAATCAGGAAACCAGGCGCATGGTCACTGGAATCCCTTAAATACATTGCATGGCAAATGGGGATCGCCAGGTTTTCATGCAGGTGATATTGGCAATTTAAAATTAAATACAAAAGGAGAAGGCTATATGTCATTAATTACCGATTTATGGACACTGGGTGGCAGACCTGATAAAAATATTTTAGGAAGATCCATCATTGTCCATGGAGGTATGGATGATTATAAAACACAACCTACCGGAAATGCAGGGACCCGCATCGGATGTGGTATAATAAATTAAACGACTTAGATTAAGGACGGTTTGTTTTTTTGGTCAGAAGGACTCTCAAGGGAGTCCTTCCTTATTTTAATTGAAGAATATTAGAAAAGCCCCGAAGAAACTGAAGTTAACTTCAACAACGTATGAATCTTACATTTTTCTTCCAGAGTTGTGTAACACTTGTGCTGTTCAACATACAGACCTTTAAAGCCTGCAACAGGCAGAGATAATCAAAAAATCAGTTTCACCTTTTAAAAATTAGTATATGAAAAAAATATTTTACGTAGCAATAATCCTGGTCGCTACATACACAATAAATGCACAGGAAGCCGTGGTTTATAAAACCAGTACCAATAATCCTGATTATAGTTCGCAGGTACCAGCAACGTTTCGTACAAATTTCCAATTAAGTTATCCAACTATTACCGCAGAAACCTGGATACCCATGAATGATGATTGGTGGTATACAACATACAATACTAATAACAGGATAGTCCGTGTATATTATAGTACACAACCATGGTACATGATGAGAGGCGAAAGTTTCAAGGCATCATTGCCTGTGCTTAATACATTTGTGCCTGAACAGGTGATCACAGATGCGGTCAATACCTATGGAAACAATATTTATAGCATTACACAAAGGTTATCAGCGGAGAATGAAGAAGTCTATCATGTAACGGTTATCAGGAATGGAGTGTCAGAGATAATATTGATGAATGGAAAAGGGATTGTTACAAAATTCTGAATAAGGAGAGTGTACTAAACCACTTCAGTTTATAGTGAATAAATAGATCTGCAATCAATTAAAAAATAAGCAGAGGGGGTTGTCTCAAAAGTCTTAAATAACACAAAGAAAGCACAATAGGCAAAAAGAATTTTGAATTCGCTTTTAATACGTTGTACTTTCTTTTTGTAATTCTTCTTGAACATTGTGTTACTAAATTCTTTGCTTTTGAAAAGGCCTCTTTAGTTTTTGATTACTACTTGCAGATTATTTGAAAGACTTCCAGGCGGACAGAATAGCCACTTTGGCAATTCCTTCGATTGCTGATACGACTTTCTCAAAATATGCTGTTTGCAAGCAATGCCCAATAGTTTTATTTATACTAACTGAAGACCATAATAACCAACAACAGTAAATAAACTGCAACGGGTGATAACACCAATGCAACAGAATACAAATAGTTTTTTCATATTCACATTTAATGCTGTGCCTACTGCAATACTAATAGGCGCCCCTACGATGATTGTGCCTAAAAATCCAAGTCCGGCAATACCATACTTATTCCATAACCGTGTTATTACAGGATGTTTTTTTGTCTCTTCTTTTCCTGGTTTCTTTTTATGAAAAAAAGCCCTGATCTTATCACCAAAAAACGCAGCAAGAATAGTTCCGGCCAGGCCACCGGTAACACTTGCAGAAAAAATCACCCAGGGAGAGAGTCCAAAAATAAATCCGGCAGGAATAGCAGCATATATTTCAAAAGTGGCAAGACCAGCTACAGTTAATATTTCTAAAATCATAGATACGGTATAAATAAATGTGGATACAAAAGCTTGTAAAGTTAGTTGAAATGAATTCTGCTGTGTCTGAAACTTATTGTTAAATTATTTCAAAAATCATTCAGCAGTAAATACTCAGGACTCATAATATTTGGCGCTATGGAATAAGAACCTGATTTTTTTATCGTAATGAAGCAATTTCTATACTGTAATCATGTTGCAGGTCTTCATGCAGTGTAGCAAGTGCAGTGTCAATCTTTTTTAATTGTCCTTCATAAATATTATTGAGAACTGTATTTTGCCGGTAGGAAATACCGGAAGTTTTTAATTGCATGCAAAAAAAGATCCTGAGATCCATATCGGTTTGTTTATTGCCGCTATACCGGGAATGTTTATTGACAACCCTTAGTATTTTCCGGAGTGTTTTTTTGGCAAAGTAAATATGACTGAGATCGATCTCCGCAAACAGAGCTGCTATTTCCTCTTTGATATTATTGATATAGTGTTGTTCATCCTCCGCTTCAAAGAGCAGGTAGGTTAGCAATTCTTTGTTTTCTTTTTTAAATCTTGCGAGCCGCAGGCAGAGAGCCATCAGCTCCCCTGCTTTACGGGTAACCAGCTCTTGTTTTAATTCCTGTATGGAAGATGTTCTCATGCAATAAATTTAAATCATTAAAGGATGCCTAGGTAAAACTGAAATGAAAGCTAAGTGCGGGGCAGGCAGAAACCGGGAAAACTCATTCCTTTTTCATAAAATAAAAATTCATCTGTCCCGAAACAGTGAACCCCATCCTTTCATAGAGAGCAATGGCCCGATGGTTATTATCCCGAACATGAAGAAAAGGATGCTGACCCTGTTGGAGGATAAGCTGCAATTGATGTTGCAATAATTTAAATGCATATCCCTTTCCTGTATTATCCGGGTGTGTACATACAGCACTGATCTCGGTATAATTTTGAACATGCAGCCTTTGTCCCGTCATAGCCACAAGATGATCTTTTTCAAAAATTCCAAAGTAGTTTCCAAAATTAATTGTCTTTGGCCCGAAAGGTCCGGGTTTGGTTAGTTTAGCAAGGTGAATCATTTGCTCCACATGTTCTTCCTCCAGAGGTATAAGATTGGAAAAATCAGAGTTGAATGCTCCACCGTTTTCATACACAAATTGCAAACCTTTTATCTCATCTTCTAAAATCCAGCCGGGGGGTTGTGTAAAAGGAAAAGGAGTAGCATACAGAATATTTCTGCCGGAAGGCAGTTGTTCATACAGATCTGCAAACCCATTTTCATAATCTGTATCAAATCCGGCAAAAGGAGAAACTTCTTCGTCAAAGTATTTCACCTGCCCGTTTCCAAAACTCAGGTGTCCGTCGCCGGAAAGTAAAGCATGATAAACCGGGTTACTCAATAAATGATTCATCCTGTAAAAATATCTGATTTCGTCATTGGCTGAATTGCGAAGGGAGGAAAATGAGATAAGAATTTAATGAACCCGGGTTTTTAGTTTACCTCAGCAACAACTGAAGCCGGAGTGAGACCAGGTTTCTGCTAATCATTCTTTTTACCGGAACTTTCAAGTTTCATATAGGTAATCTGAAAACGGTTATTGACAACCTCTCCCTGTAATTCTGCTTTGCGAACTGAATTGCAAAAACCATCTGAAGCATGTGAATTGCCGAAAGCATCAATATGTACGCTGTCCACATAGTAGGATTTATTTTTTATCCGAACAGCCAGTTCACAGGATTTTCCGGCCATGCCAAACATACAACTACCACAAGCCGCTTTTGCATTTGTAATGGTCTTTGTTAAATCCGGAGTACTTAAATGCTGCGCCGTTTTTTGTCCAATTGCTGAGAAACCCAAAAAACAAATTGTCAATACGGCAATAACCAGTCTCATAAAATAAATTTTAATGGAAAAAATAAAGATAACAAAAAATCACCCTCACGTTATTCGTTCCAATGCGTGGGGCGACATCGGGGTATTTTATTTTTTACGGACACGAGGTTAAGAATTGGACTTACAATCTATCTTCAAAATCCAACCCATGTTCCTTTGCAGTTTCTTTTGCCAGTACGTATCCGGCATCTGCATGCCTGATCACTCCCATGCCGGGATCATTACGTAATACTCTTTTTAATCTTTGTTCTGCATCATCGGTTCCATCGGCAACAATCACCATACCTGCATGAATGCTATAACCCATGCCCACACCACCACCATGATGCAATGAAACCCAACTTGCCCCACCGGCAGTATTAACCAATAAATTTAAAATCGGCCAGTCTGCAACTGCATCACTCCCATCCAACATGGATTCAGTTTCTCTATTGGGAGAGGCAACACTTCCGGTATCCAAATGATCTCTTCCAATTACAATCGGTGCTTTTACTTTTCCTGTTCTTACCAGTTCATTAAATGCCAATCCTGCTTTTTCTCTTTCACCTTGACCTAACCAACATATCCTTGCCGGCAATCCCTGGAAAGCAATTTTTTCATTGGCCAGTTTTAACCAGCGTATTAATCCTTTGTTTTCAGGAAACATTTTCCTGATCACTTCATCTGTTACTGCAATGTCATTGGGATCACCACTTAACGCTGCCCAGCGAAAAGGACCCTTGCCTTCGCAAAAGAGTGGGCGAATATAGGCGGGAACAAATCCGGGGAAGTCAAAACAATCGTGAGTCGTGAGTCGTGAGGCTTGAGGATGTTTTTCTTCATATTCTTTTGCTCTTGCACGGATATTGTTTCCATAATCAAAAGTGATGGCGCCTTTATCCATGAGTTGAAGCATAAGTTGCACATGCAGGTACATACTATCATAGCTGCGGTCAATATACATATCCGGGTGTTCTTTGCGAAGAATATTGGCTTCTTTGTTGGTCATACCATGCGGCACATAACCAATCAGCGGATCATGGGCCGAGGTTTGGTCTGTAAGTGTGTCTGGAATAACTTTTCTTTCTATTAACCTTCGCAAAAGATGAACAGCATTGCAAAGTAAACCGATGCTTTTAGCTGTTCCTTCTACCTTATACTTTAATGCTGTATCAATTGCCTTATCAATATCAGTATGTTTTTCATCCAGGTATTTTGTTTCGATTCTTTTATCAATGCGCCACTCTTCTACTTCGGCTATTAATGCTACTCCTTCATTCATGGTAATGGCAAGTGGTTGTGCGCCACCCATGCCACCTAATCCGGCGGTTACATTCAATGTGCTTTTTAAACTGCCTCCAAAATATTTGTCAGCAATGGCACCATATGTTTCATAAGTGCCCTGTACAATTCCCTGGCTGCCGATATAGATCCAGCTACCCGCGGTCATCTGTCCATACATCATCAGGCCCTTTTTTTCCAGTTCGTCAAAATGATCCCAGTTGGCCCAGTTGGGTACGAGTTGGGAATTGCTGATCAACACTCTCGGTGCATCTTTATGTGTTTTTAATATACCAACCGGTTTACCGGATTGAATGAGTAATGATTCGTCGTTTTCTAAAATCTTTAATGCTTTAATAATATTATCGAGTGCTTCAAAATTTCTTGCCGCTTTGCCTCTGCCTCCATATACAATTAGATCATCGGGTGTTTCAGCTACTTCAGGATTCAGGTTATTGAGCAGCATTCTTAATGCAGCTTCCTGTATCCATCCTTTACAGGTTAAACTGGTTCCTGTTGGTGTTTTATATTTAACGGAGTCATATCTGGGTTTTGTTGCTGTTGTCATATTTTTAAATTTTATGCCACGGAAACACGAAATTTATTCTTTTACAAATTTCAGTAATTCTTTTCTTATAGGGATTAATAATACGGAAAGCATATAAAATATCTTAATTCAGAAATTGAGCAAAATTCTTTAACTTAGAAGAACTCCAAATTCTTTCACAGACAATAACTCTCTGCTGATTTAATTTCCCTATAAAACTTCTTTTCTCACCTAAAATCAACCAATATGAAAAAGATTTTTATAGGAATACTTGCTATTTCTTTTTTATTATTCCATTACAGCTGTTCTGATAGTGGCAAAAAAACCGGTGTCTCTATTAAAGGTCCGTATAAAATGCTTTCCATGAATATACAAGGAGAAAATATGGATACTACAATCACTACAAGGGAACAATTGAAAATATTTACCGGCGAATTCCTGATGTATTCCAATTACAATCCTGTTGATTCTACAAGTTCATTTGGCATCGGAGAATATACCATCGATGCTGATACCATTACAGAAAATATTCTTTTTACTGCAGTTGACAGCAGCAGAAATAATAATCCCGGTACTTATTCCTTAATTATAAATAAAACTCCCGAAGGATATATACAGATCATCCCTAAAATAGAAACCCAGCAAGGACAGATCTTTAAACTAACGGAGGAATACGTTTCAACGGGTAGTACAGAAAAATCACTGCTGGATGGCGCCTGGGTGCTTGTCAGCAGGTACACAGTTACCGGAAAGGATACACTGGTGTTGCCAGCATATCACCAGTATAAGGTATATTATGGCGGACAATTTATGTGGGGAAATTCATATGACGATTCAACCGGGATGAAACATACAGCTATCGGGTTTGGTAATTTTTATAAAACCGGGAAAAATATGATCAAGGAATCCGGAAAAACATCTACTTTATCAAATGTACGCGGCCATGATTTTGATATAAATTATATATTGACAGGTAAAGACAGATATGAACAACTAATCACAAACGCCGACAATTCAATCAGCGGAGAAATATATGAGCGGATGAAGAAAGGAAAACAGCTTTAATAAAATAATTATATTTCAAAATTTTTAAATCCTGCATTTAAATCCAGCTTTTTTGATAAGGCAAACGCATTCAGTTTTTCTACAAAAGAAAAATCCTTAATGAGTCCTGCAACAATATTGATATCATCTGCAAAGATCCTGTCTTCAGAAGCAAAGCTTACAAATTTCCGCACATGATCATGTGCAAACTGCAATAAAGCGGAGCTTTTTAATGGATACCTGAATTCAATTGCCTGGCAGGCAGATAATAGTTCAATGGCTAAAATAAATTCCAGGTTATCCAGTACACGATTTAGTTTTCTGCCACTGATGCTTCCCATACTTACATGATCCTCTTGTCCCAACGAAGTTGGAATACTATCGGCACTGGCCGGATAACACAGGGTTTTATTTTCCGAAACCAAAGCTGCAGTTGTATACTGAGGTATCATGAAACCGGAATTCAATCCTACATCTTTCATCAGTAACAT
>CAZOOT010000111.1:0-10550 GCA_964581455.1 uncultured Chitinophaga sp.
TACAACCTATCAGTTTTGGCGCCAGGATAACCAGCCAATAGAATTATATAGTCCGGCCTTTATTTTTCAAAAAATAAATTATATTCATAACAATCCTGTAGAAGCTGGTATTGTTGAAAAACCGGAACATTATCTTTACAGCAGTGGGAAAGATTATTTTCGTACTAAAAAATGTGGGTTGCTGGATATAGTTTTTTTATAAAGCCAGCTCCTTTGGAGCTGATGGTTAGTCACAGACTAACCATAACATTCTATAATTTGTATATTTCTAATAGTATTGAAATGCTGATAAACTAAGGAGAACCTTTAGTTTCACCTCTGCTAATCAGAGCTATTTTTATACTGATTAATTTATTGTTCACCCAACAATCAAAAGGCAGAGGCGCATTAGTACAGGATACAAGGCTTTTATACCTATCCCCTGATTAAATCCTCTGCCTTTTTTATTGAACAATCTCCAGATAGAAATTTAGGCTCACGACCTATTATCAAGGTTTTGGATGTGTTCAATATATGATTGTGATAAATCTTTTTAAAGTTATGAAAAAACTAATTCATTTCATTGGCATTGATGTATCAAAACTGACCATCGATGTAGCCATTATCATCAATAATGATATTGGTAAAATCATGCAACTCGTATTTGCTAATGACAGCAAAGGATTTAAAGAGTTAAAAAAAATCCTGAGCAAAGAAAAACTTTCTTTTCGGGAAACTGTTTTCTGCGTTGAACATACAGGATACTACAGCAAGCAGCTTTCCAGGTTTATTATTGCCCAGCAGGGTAATCTTTGGATGGAGATGTCGCTGAAAATTATTCGTAGTCTTGGTGTACAAAGAGGCAAGAATGATAAATTAGATGCGAAAAGAATTGCACTGTTTGCTCAACGCAATCAACGGGATTTTGTACCCTACAAACTGCCTCGTTTAATCGTTGAAAATCTTAAAACATTACTGATGTTAAGAGAAAAGCTCATCAACAGTAAAACAGCCCTGGTAGTGCCTATTAATGAATTAACTTCTGTTGATAAAGCCGCAGGAAAGATAGCCCTGAAAGCAATCAGCAAAGCATTGCAGGCCATCAAAAGCAATATTGACACACTGGATCTACAGATTGATGAACTCATAACATCCGATAAAGAACTTGCTGAGAAATTTACGCTGGTTACCTCTGTGCCTGGAATAGCCAGAATCACTTTTTGTTACCTGGTTTATTTTACCAATGAATTTAAAAACTATACCCAGGCAAAACAACTTGCCTGCTATTGCGGCGTGGTTCCTTTTGAATATACCTCGGGCAGTTCAGTAAGAGGAAAACCTAAAGTGCACAATATGGCTAACAAGAAGATGAAAAAACTTTTACACACTGCTGCTTTATGTGCAGTTACTTATTACCCGGAATTTAAGCAATACTATGAACGTAAAATTGAAGAAGGAAAACCAAAAATGCTTATCCTCAATAATGTCAGAAACAAAATAGTGCTTCGTATTGCTGCTGTTATAAAAAACAACAAGCCTTATCAGTCCGCAGCATAAAAAGGTAATATCCTGAGTGCAGGAGCTGGAGACTCTCTCTTTGCCCGGCTTCAAAGAAGCCGAAAAAAGCCTCGTTGTGTTTAACGAAGCTTTTCTGGTAATCATCCGTCGAGCTATCGCCGTATGACTCCTCTTTGCCATCCTAAAATTAATTCAAAATTTATTTGGTTGAGACATAGAAATCAGGGTGTTTCTTTGCCAATGTATTAATATCCTAAATATTCATTCCACCCCCAATTAAAATCAAAAAAGCCTAAGATTAAACTTAGTCCGAATTAATTTTTGGCCCCCACTTATAATATTTCTAACTTATTTAGTCAATTTAAGCCTTTCAATGAATTCTGTTCCTTTCAGAATAAAAGTTGGCATAACCGGGCATAGAAAAAATTTGCCTGACACAACCCTTTTGAAAAATAAAATCAGGCAAGTGTTGGGTATTGATGAATGGAATAAAAACAGAGTATACGCTCCCAGTTCAATATTTTCTCTTTTCGATGAACAATCAATACGGCTACTACATAAAGCAAAAAATACAAACTTGGCTTTTAGCGTAATGACTGCTTTGGCAGAAGGTGCCGATCGGATAGCAGCAGAGGCTATTCTTGAAATTGAAGGTACAAGATTGGAACCCGTTTTACCATTATCAAAAGAAGATTTCCTTGAAGATTTCAAAACTGTTGAATCAAAAAAAGAATTTGAAGAATTACTGAAAAAAGGTATTTCTGCAATCACATTAAGAAGTAAAAATATTGATGATGAATTTGAATTTTCAGAAAGATCCATAGCCAGGAAAAGAGCATACTTCAATGCCGGGAAACATATTGTGGAAAATTGTGATTTCCTCCTGGCCTTTTGGAATGGAAACGAAGAATCGGGCAACAGTGGAACATTTGAAGTGATTCAATATGCAAGAAAACTAAAACGACCGCTAATCATTATTAATACAGTTGATCCTGAAAGTATAATTATAGAAAAAGGAAATTTTATAAGTGCAGCAGCCATAAGCCATATTGAACATTTCAACTCTTTTAAAGTTTCAGAAACGGAAATCAATGAATATATCAAGAATGTGTTTAATGAATATTTTAATGACCCTGATCTTCCGGAAAGCAAAAATTTTAACCCTGCTATTTTAGAAAGTTTAAAAGAAAAACTGATCCCTTATTATACAAAAGCTTCATTACTGGCAAAGTCATTTAAAAATCAATATAAATGGGCTGGCCATCTTACTTACTTGTGTTCTGTTTCAGCGGTTATTATATTATTAATAAGTGTTGTGTTTAATATTTTTATGAATGCAGCATTCCTCATAGAATTTTTTCTTTTGGCTTTTATTTTTATCATTATTTCTATAGCTCACAAAAGAAAAGTTCATTCCGGCTGGCTTGAATACAGGTTCCTGGTTGAAAGAATCAGGGCAGCTCCTTATTTTTTTCTTGCTAACAGGGAGGTATTGGGTGTTACTTCTCATTCAAACAGCGGGCAAACTACCAAACGCGGACAATGGGTTGTCATGGTTTTTTCTGAAATATGGTATCACTTAATTCTTAGTCATCAAAAGAAAAAACATGAACAACAATCTCCTGAACCTTTTAATAAAGAACTGATTTTCTATGTAAAAAAATCTTGGATTGAGGGTCAAATTAAGTTTCAGAAAAAATATTTTAAAAGGAATCACCTTAAAAACAGGTTTTTAGAAAAAGGGGGCAGAATCATTTTTGCAACAGCATTAGCAGCAGCCCTTATGCATATCATTTTATCCTGGTTCCCTGATGATTCCGAACAGTCTCATTTAATACATAACCTGTTAATAATATTTGCTCTTTCGCTACCGACTATAGCGGCAGCCTTTGAAGGTGTAAGAAGACAGAGTGAATATTCCCGAAACAAAAACCGGAGCGAAAGCATGATTTATTCACTCCAGGAACTGAATAATAAATATGAAACTGTTGTTGATGAAAATGAATTCTATAAATTACTTCGTGAAACAGATAAACTGATGCTTAGTGAAACCCAGGAATGGATAATGTTAATGATTCCATCTGAGTTGGATTATGTAACCTGATTTGTTTTATGTAAAATGAAAAATATATTACTTGCTGGCAGAGATCATGAAGAAAAACTGATCATTGAAAATATAAGTTCAGCTCACAAAGCTGCAACAATAAAATTACTACATGAATATATCTTACCCGGTGGCATCAGTTTATTAAAGAATTTTTTGCAGAAAATATTACCTGAAGAGAATATAATAAACCTTGAAATTTCAAATGATAAATTCATTCAAATAATTTCTGAAGCAAAAAATACTCTTCTTTCAAATCCGGATTCAGTTCATATAAACAGAACAATAGGACATTTAGTTCTTTCAGATAAGCTCTCATTGAATGAAGAAAAAATAACTATTAAACCAAACAAGGCTGATCTTTTATTAATTAAAGGTCTGGCAGACCCTACTAAAATAACAGACCAATGGATTGATAAAGACAAATCAATTATTATCGTAACAGCAAATGAATCATTAATCAAAAACCCTTTACTTGATAAATTATCAGATACAAATAGCAAACAATTAATAATAATAGTTGATGCAGATGATTTAAGAGACATGGGCATGAATATAAGCAGTAAACTCTCCTGGGATAAAACACTGCAAGAATTCAGAAAAGAGTATTATGCAAATCCCATTTTTAAATATTTAAATAAATGTGCTGCTCTGCTGATAAGATTTGGTCAGGAAGCAAGCCTGTTAATCTTCAACACATATTCTGAAAGTCCGGGTGGCCAAAAATCAAATAAACAATTCCTGTTTTATTATATTCCATCAATGTATGAAGGCCAGCTTATGGATGAAACCGAAGGATCTGTAAGCGGACTAATGGAAGTATTTGAAGCTGCTTTTATTAAAACCCTTTTATACCCAACTGAAAGTACTCTGGAAATGAAAGAAAAGATTTCTGTTTCTCTCGTTGCAGCCATGAAATCATCTATCCAATGCCAAAAATCTGGATATATTAAAGAAGAAAAAAAAGACACAATAAATTACCCCGTTTCAGAAATTTTCAGTGAAAGCTTTATTGCCATAAAAGTTGCTGAATTAACAGAAATCATGAATTCAGAAGAACAACTTTCCTTACTTGATCAAAACACATTTAACAGCAAAGACCTTTTACACTACCTGGCAATACTTTTTGCGAAAGAGGGTAAATCAAATTCATTTGATGTGTTTCCCTACGCAGAATTCAACAAACTCAAATCTTACGACCGGGAAGAGATTGAAGATCTCAGGGGACTAAAAGTACAAATCAGCAATTACCTGACAAGAAATGATAATAAACCATTATCTGTTGGCGTATTCGGCCCTCCGGGATCGGGGAAATCTTTCGGCGTAAAACAAATTGCTGAGTATTTTAAAAAGAGAATTTCAGTTTGCGAATACAATCTTTCACAGTTCAGTACTTATGATGATGTGATCAATGCTTTCCGTGAGGTCAGTGATATCACTTTGCAAGGTAAAATTCCTCTTGTATTTTTTGATGAATTTGATTGTGACTGTAATGGGAAACCTCTTGGTTGGCTCGTCAATTTTTTAAGCCCGATGCAAGATGGGGTATATAAAGCAGGAGAAAAAATACATCCCCTTGGGAGAGGAATTTTTGTATTTGCCGGAGGAAATTTTTCTACTTATGAACAATTCAATGCACTGGTTTCGGATGATGATTATAAAAACCAGTATGGAGATAATAATCCTTATATCAAATCTCTCTCCATTCAACAAATCAAGTCTGCTAAAGTAGAAGATTTTATAAGCCGTTTAAAATGGCACCTAAATATAAAAGGAATCAATAAAAAAAATGAACAAGACAGGCTGTATACATTACGAAGGGCAATGGTATTAAGAAATTTATTATCAAATTATCCTTCTATACTTGATTCCAAAAAAAGAATAAATATTGATAATGACCTGCTTTTTGCATTGATGGAAATAGACAAATTCAAATTCGGAGCCAGGTCACTTGAAACGATCATAAAATCCTGTGGGCTTGAAAACAAAAATGGATTTCACAAAGCATCCCTCCCAACTAGAGATCAATTGAAAAGAGATGTAGATACAGAACAGTTTGAAAAACTTTTGAAAGAGCAATACATATTGCCTTCAGAACTTATTGAACCGGTTGCTCAGGAGATACATGAGAAATGGCTGGTAAATGAAGAAGCAAAGAGTTCAGTCAAAGTAACCATGAAGCCCTGGAATGAACTTAATGAGGATATGAAAGATTCCAATCGCCAACAAGCCATTGATATGATTCGAAAGATGCAGGCTTATGGTTATTCAGTTATTCCTTCAGAAAAAATAACATCTGAAACTGATCATTTCAGCTTTGAAGAAATTGAGCAAATGGCAAAGATGGAACATGATCGCTGGATGAATGAAAAAATAGCAAAAGGATGGATATATGGCAAAAAAAGGAATGACGAATTAAAGATTCATGATTGTCTCCAGAATTGGAATGAACTGGATGAAAAAACTAAGGAGCTTGACCGGAATGCAGTTAGAATAATTCCGGAATTGCTGAAGAGTGTAGGGTTTCATGTAGTTAAAGAAAATTAAATAAGTTGTTTTTTAACAACCATGATAAAAAAAAGTTCTAACTTTTAAGTCAAATTTTTCCTTATGGCTTCAAATTTTCCAGATGACTCCCTGGATTCTTTTGAATCCTCTTTAAAGCAAATAGAAGAACTGCTTAAAAAAGAACCGGGAAATATAAAATGGAAGTATGAGTTAAGCAAATGTCATGCTTCAATTGGAAAATTTTATTTTTCAAAAGACAGAATTAAAGAAGGCACAAATTCTTTTATCGCTTCTCTAAATATCCTGGAACAGCTTTCCAAAAACGAACCGGATAATGCCGAATGGCAGATTGAGCTTTATAGAACATATGAAATGCTGGGTAATTTTTTACAATCAAAAAATGATCCTGCATATGCCGAGCTCTTTCTCTTCCAGTCATTAACTATCAGAAAAAAAATTCAGGGAGAACGGCACCCGGAATATATTGCAAGTCTTAATAAGTTGGCGGGTTTATATAAAACAATAGGTAAATTATCATATGCTGAAACATTGTTGAAACAACAATTGGATACTTTTAATGAATTACCGGGAAAAGAACCTTTAGAATATGCTGTATCTCTAGATCTGCTTGCAGACATCTATACAGCAATGGGTAAATATGACGATTCAATATTTTTTATTACCAAAGTTGCATCCATCAAAAAGAAAATTTATGGAGAAGAGCATCCTGAATATACTGTAGTGCAGTATAAGCTAAATAACTTATACAAAAACATTGGCGTTTTAAACAGCACTTATGGAAACATGCAAAACGCTATGAAGGGCAACCCTGCTTTAACAAAGATGGACGCTATGCTTTTGGAAGCAGAAAATATGCCCGTAAGCCAGCCAAAGAAAAACGAAACTGTAAATTTTGCTGTCTCATTCCCGCCCTGCATGATAATGGCAGAATCATACGTCCTGGATGTCTGGTTGTTCCAGGAAGAACAACGAAATAAATTACTCAACAGGATTAAAGAAGAAAATGGTGACGAAACAAAAATCAAGTCAGAAGGAAATGTGATTATTGAAAGAGGAACAGTGGTTACTGCCCGGCTAAGAATTGAAAATTTTATCATAGAACCGGCAGAACGAACATTGACCTGGAGCGGTGAACCGAACAATAGCAGTTTTATAGTAAGGGTTCCTGAAAACTGCAGGGAAGGTTCAAAAATAGGACAGGTATATTTTTATATTAACGGATTAGAAGTTTCCAGATTACACTTTAAAGTTTTAATAGCATCCATGCAAAAAGACGAAATGAAACAAAAAAATGATTTCGCATCAGGCACAAAATATAAAACAGCTTTTGCTTCCTATGCCAGTGATGACAGAAATGATGTACTGGCAAGGGTACAGGGTTTAGAAAAAGCTGGCATTGAAGTATTCCTTGATGTCCGTAACCTGAGATCGGGAGAGAGATATGAAGAAAAACTTTTAGAAAAAATTCGCCTTGCAGATGTCTTTTATCTTTTTTGGTCTTCGGCTGCAAAAAAATCAGAATGGGTAAGTAAAGAATGGAAATATGCCCTCAGTAACAGGGGAATTGATTTTATTAATCCTATTCCCCTGGAATCTCCAGAAATTGCTCCTCCACCGGATGAATTAAGCCAGGTGCTGCATTTTGGAGACTGGACACTGGCATATAAGAGATCAAATCCCGTTAACCAGCAATAAATTCCAAATGGCAGAAAATCCGGTTGATAAAAAAAGTCAGTGGGTAAAAATCGGGAATGGTTTTCTTAAAATAGGTCATAAACCTTTTGGCAAAAAATTCAGTGCTCAGTCATTGGTTAATTATAATATAGATACAGTTCTGACGATTTTAAGTGAAAAGGAAGGAGCTCTTATTATAGAAGAAAAATGCAAAAATGCCGGGATAGACTGGCTTTGGCTGGCCCTTCCGGATGGAAATATACCGGCAAACAAATTCAAAAATGATATTATTGACATTTATGAAAAGATGAAAGAAAAATTATTCAATGGGCAAAAAATTTATATACATTGTTCTGCGGGAATACACAGAACAGGAATGATTACCCATGGGCTTTTAATTTATCTTGGTTATGACAGCAAAAACTCTTTGGAAATATTATCGGAATTAAGACCATTGACAGCAAGTTCTGTTGGGGAACAAAGGATTGCCTGGGGACGACAATTTGGAGCACTAAAATAAAAGAGTGGAATCTTTTTATTTTTTATGTCTCAACAAATCACTACCATCCGCATTTTCATATCCTCCACTTTTAAGGATATGCATTCAGAAAGAGATTATCTGGTAAAATATGTTTTCCCTGAATTAAAAGAACGCTGTAGTAAAAAGGGGCTTGCCCTGGTGGATGTGGATTTGAGATGGGGTGTTACAGAAGAAGAAGCAGAACAGGGAAAAGTTATAGATATTGTTTTGGACGAAATTGAAAACTGTAAACCTTTTTTTATTGGAATACTAGGAGAACGTTTTGGATGGATTCCGGATAACTACCAGGTGCCTGATTATCCTAAATATGATTGGCTTATTGAATTTGAAAAGGGAAATTCCATCACTGCGCTTGAAATATACCATGGTGTACTGAATAAGAAGGAAATGAAACCAAGGGCATTCTTTTATTTTCGCAATCCTGCTTTTATTAAAGATGTTCCCGAAGCAAAACAGCCGGAACTAAAATCAGAGTCTGACATTTCAGCAAAAAAACTCTTTCACTTAAAAGCAGCTATTAAAGACACTTTCAAAGATTTCAATATTCTCGGGCATATCATGGATTCCTATCCATGCAATTTTAAGGGACTCAAGTTGAACTGGCAATTGCTTAAAGATTCCATGGGTGCTGAGCTTACGAAAGAAGATTTAAAATTGCTTGAAATAATTGTTGGTGATGATAATCTTGTTGTAGGCAGTGAGTATGCAACACTAAATGAAAATCAGAAGAAGATAGTTAACAAACACAGCTATGTATTTCTTGACGGACTTGAAGAATTTGGAAACGAAGTACTTGAAAATGTCTGGAAAGGAATTTGTGACGAGCACCCTGAGGAAAATATTGTAACTGATCCTTTATTGATTGAACTGGCATACCACCTAAGATTTATGCATTCCCGATCCCGAGGGTTTATTGGAAGAAAAGATATACTCGGCGAAATTGCTGATTACTTAAAAGATACTTCAATCCGCAAACCTCTTGTTTTGATAGGTGAACCAGGCAGCGGAAAATCTGCATTAATGGCTGTTGCCGGGCAATCTGCAGAAAATGATCCTGACCGGGATTGTAGTATCCTGCGTTTTGTTGGTGCAAGCCCTGCATCACTTGATATTAATAAACTTGTTAAAAGCATCATACGTGAAACAGCATCTCATTTTAAAATAACTGTTGATGAGCAAAGAATTGATGATGTAAAAGTATTGTATGAATATTTCAGGGAAGTATTATTTACTGTTTCAGCAAAAGGCAAACTGAATATATTTATTGATGCGGTAAACCAACTCCTGCCTCAATGCGATCCTCACTATCTGCTATGGCTACCAAAACAACTGCCGGAGAATATTAAGATAATGATCAGCTCCATTGCAAGCGAATACACAATAAATGCCGAAAAGAATGATTTGCCTTTTGTGAAAGTTGGAGAATTGACCCCTGATAATTGCCTAAAAATTGTTCATAATACACTTGATGAATACCGTAAAACACTGAATCCAAAACAAATGGAAATGCTATTAAGCAAGACAGATGCAGCGAAGCCGCTCTACCTAAAAGTGGCTTGCGAAGAACTACGTGTGTTTCCCAGCTTTGAACTTATCAATTCACGCATTGCCAAATTGCCCGATACAATTGCCGAACTGTTTATACAGTTTCTTGAAAGATTGGAAGCTGATCATGGCAGCAAACTTGTAAAAAACACATTATGTCTTATAGAAAGCTCTATGTATGGCTTGCTTGAAAGCGAACTGCTAGAACTTCTTAAACCTGTTGATAAAGAAAAACTCCCTGTAAATACCTGGGCAAAACTCTACCGCAATCTATCCCCTTACCTGATGAATGCCGGCGATGAAAATGAAGGACTGCTTGAATTTTTTCATCCCCAATTATCACTAGCAGTTCAGACAAGATATTTGAAAAATGAAGAAACAGCTATGTCTTATTACAAACAATTGGCTGATTATGGATTATTGAATTACAAACTAAAAAATGAAAATACAATCAATACAGTTTTATACACAGGAATATATTTTTACAAATCCAGCGAAGAGAAAACCTTGTATGAACTTTTAAGTGGCTTGTTTAACTCAGATAATAAAATCTATAATTTATATAATGGCATTGCCGAAAATCTCTTTGATTGGGTTGTAAATACTTTTGATTTTGAACATGAGACCACACTGAAAAATATTAACAAGAAACTTTCTTAT
>CAZOOT010000112.1:0-10514 GCA_964581455.1 uncultured Chitinophaga sp.
GATTAAAAAAAGCAGGGTACGCTACTAATCCCAGGTATCCATTAATATTAATTAAACTGATTGAAGACTACCATCTGCAGGATTATACATTAATTGCACTGGGAAGAATGGAACGTTCTGAAGAGTTTTTTGTGAAACAGGAACATGTAAAACCAGAGAGCCAAACAAACAATGTATTACCAGCAACAGCTATTGAAGAAAAACCTGTTGTGATGAAACCGGAACCGGGAATTTTTTTAGTAGCAAGCAAAAAAGCAAAAGGAGATCAGGAACACCCGGTTATAAATAAAACTAGAATAGAAGAAAAGCCTGTATATCCTGATGGAGAGTTTAAGATAAATGAAACCAGAGTGATCTATGCAAGAAAAGGAACTTCTTTTTTAAGTATTGCTGAAAAATACGGATTGCCACTTGCCCGTATTTTTGATTTTAATGATATGAAAGTTCAGGAATTTGTGGAAAGTGATCAGTTGATCTATTTAATGAGAAAAAGAAAAACAGGAATTAGTGACCAGTACATTGTAAAAGAAGAAGACTCTCTTTTTGGAATTGCACAAACCGTAGCAATGAGAATAGAAAGTTTAATGGAATACAATTATCTAAAACAGGGCATGATGCCACCTGCAGGTACAGTTTTATATCTTAAAGGAAAAACACCGGCTTTACCTGTAATTACTTCAGGAAAATAAATACAGCATAGACATGTCACAGGTTAAAGTTCATGATAAAACGTTTGGGCCTTATTTATCCGAAGAGGAAATACAAAACCAGATCAGAAAAATGGCTGATGCCATTAATTCCGATTATGCCGGTCTTCGTCCGATGTGTATTGCTATTCTCAACGGTTCATTCATGTTTGCTTCCGATCTTTTTAAAAACCTCACTATCGACGCAGAAATTTGTTTTATCAAGCTGGCATCATATAAGGGAACCACTTCCAGTGGCCAGGTGATAACAGCAATTGGTCTTGATGTAGATTTGATCGGAAAGGACATCATCATAGTAGAGGATATCGTGGATACAGGAAAAACCCTTAATGAATTTTTGCCAAAACTATTACACCAGCAACCTGCTTCATTAAAAATAGCGGCACTATTGCACAAACCTGATGCTTTGAAATTTCCAATCCGGATTGATTATCTCGGCTTCTCTATCCCCAATAAGTTTGTAGTAGGTTATGGGCTGGATTATGATGGTTTGGGCAGGAATTTCAGGGAAATATATCAGGTGATCTGAGAATGCTGTAACATCTTACTTGTTTTTTCGTACATTGATAGAAGGCATATTTTCATTTGAAAACCCTGGTTCAAATACTATTATTTCAAGTACTGGTTATTTCTGTTTTTGGCCAGTCTTTTTATCTCAAAGGTGAAGTAAGAGATGAAACCGGTAAGCTTTTACAGAATGTAAATATCAGGCTGATCAGCACAGGTTATATGTATCGGACAGGTAATTTTGGTTCTTTTGGTATTCCTACAACAAAGGCTATTGATTCTCTTTTTTTCTCCTTTCAGGGTTATCAGAGTCAGGGTCTTACTGTTAATGCAAACGAATTTATTACTGTTACGCTCAAATTATTATCTACAGTTGTAACAAAAGTTAAAGGCGACAAACTGGTTTCATTAACAAAGGACCTTTCATTTGAAGAGCAAAGAAGTTGGTATGTGGGTGATGAAACCTATTCAAGTCTGATTGAAAATAGTTTTGTTGATGCAAAAAAATATCCACTAACCGCAGTTTCATTAAATATTGACCGGGCATCATATAGTAATACAAGACGTTTTATCAATCTTGGTTTGGCAGTACCTCCCGATGCAGTTCGCATAGAGGAGATGCTGAATAATTTCAATTTTGATTATGAACATCCTCCGGGAAATGAAATATTCAATATTAAATCGAGACTCACGACATGCCCCTGGAAAAAGGGGAATCAATTATTTTTTATTAATGTAGTTTCAAAAAAACTGAATCTTGATTCTTTACCACCATCAAACCTTGTATTTCTGATTGACATTTCCGGCTCAATGGATATGCCTAACAGGTTACCCTTGCTGAAATCGGCTTTCGGCTTATTAACGCTAAACCTGCGGGAACAAGATACGATCAGCATTGTTATTTATGGAGGAGCAGTAGGTGTCATGTTGTTTCCAACCAGTGGAAATGAAAAAGAAAAAATTTATAAAGCGATAGACGAAATAACTCCCGGAGGTTCTACCCCTGGCGAAGCCGGAATTAAATTGGCATACAAACTGGCTAAGGAACATTTTATTGAGGGAGGGAATAACCGGATCATTTTGGCAACTGATGGGGATTTTAATGTGGGTCTGAAAACCGAAAAGGAACTGGATGAGCTTATTTCAAGCCATAGGGATTTAGGTATCTATCTCACCTGCCTGGGTGTGGGCATGGGAAATTATAAAGATTCAAAGATCCAAACTTTGGCAAAGAAAGGGAATGGAAATTTTGCTTACCTGGATACTTACCAGGAAGCAGAAAAAATATTAATGAAAGAATTTACACAAACATTGTACACGGTAGCGGATGATGTTTATATGAACGTGAAATTTGATCCTGCGTTTGTAAAAAAATACAGGTTAATTGGATTTGATAATAAGGTAGGTGCTTTAGCAGATCAAAATTCTATTATGGAAGGCGGGGAGATCGGATCAGGACATTCCATTATTGCCGCATTTGAAATAGAAACAAATAATCAAATAAAAAATGATATTTCAAAAGGAATATTTACAGAAATAGACCTGTTGTACAAATTGCCTTTTGATACAGCCCGTCAGGTCATCAATAAGAAAATTTCTTATGAATTAGTTTCCTATAAAACCATTGAACCGAAATACAAGTTTGCTTCAGCAGTGATCATGTATGGGGAGATGCTGAAAAAATCAACATTTGTAAAAGATATGACATGGGGAGAAGTATTATTTCATGCAAGCGAAGCTGCTAATCCTACTGATATCAACCAAAGCCAATTTGCAGAGTTGGTTTATAACACTAAAACACTTTATACAAAATCCAAAAAGAAAAGAAAAAAGAATTATTAAGAGAACATTTCTCTCATCTTATCAAGAAAGCTTTTCTCTGATTTATCAGGATGTGGTTTAAAATTGGGGGACTGCCCAAGTTTTTCAATTGCAAATTTTTCTTCAGCACTCAGATGTTGTGGTGTCCAAACATTAATATGAATGAGTTGATCCCCTTTCTGATAACTGTTTACTGCCGGAAATCCTTTTCCTTTCAACCGGAAAATCTTACCGCTTTGTGTCCCGGCAGGAATTTTGATCTTGGCCCTGCCATCAATTGTTGGTACTTCAATCTGGGTGCCAAACACAGCATCTGGAAATGAGATATGAAGATCGTATGCTACATTTAATCCATCTCTTTGTAATTCCTTGTGCTGTTCTTCTTCAATCAGGATTATCAGATCGCCAGCCATTCCACCACGTTCTCCCGCATTACCTTTTCCATTTACATTTAATTGCATTCCTTCCTGTACACCTGCAGGAATATCTATAGAAACAGTTTCTTCATCAAATATTCTTCCTTCACCTTTGCAGGAGGAACACTTGGATGTGATGGTAGTTCCTTCGCCATAGCATGCAGGACATGTAGTCACAGTCTGCATCTGGCCAATAAAAGTATTTGTAACCCTTCTTACCTGTCCGCTGCCGCCGCAAGTACTGCAATTTTGTACGCTTCCTTTATCCTTAGCTCCACTTCCCTGGCAAGTACTGCAGCTTACATGTTTTTTAACTTTGATTTTTTTATTAACGCCCTTGGCTATTTCTTCATAACTGAGCTTGATCTTCACCCTAAGATTACTTCCCCGAACACCTCTGCTTCTGGATGTACGGCTACGATTTCCACCGCCGCCAAAAAAACTGCCGAAAACATCGTCACCAAAAACATCTCCAAACTGGCTGAAGATATCTTCCATATTCATTCCACCTCCGGCATGGCCACGGCCATTACTACTTACACCTGCATGCCCATAACGGTCATATTGTGCTTTTTTATCTGCATCACTTAATATTTCATAAGCTTCAGCTGCTTCTTTAAATTTTTCTTCTGAAGTTTTATTGCCGGGATTGCGATCAGGATGATGCTGCATGGCTACTTTACGATAAGCCTTTTTTATCTCATCCGCGGATGCATTTTTTCCAACACCCAATATTTCGTAAAAATCTCTTTTTGACATAATTTTTTAAAGTACTAAAGTGTCAATTTGCAAACCCGGAAAAGATATATCATCAGGTGAATGTCTCAAATAGTTTGCGTCATAACAAATTTGGATATTTATTTTCCTACTACCACTTTTGCATAGCGAATAATCTTATCGTTGAGATAGTATCCTTTTTCCACTTCATCAATCACTTTTCCTACCTGTTCTTCCGATGGTGCAGGAACTTCTGTAATAGCTTCATGTAAATGCGGATCAAATTCCATATTCACGGTTTCCATTGGTTTAAGTCCCCTGGC
Source organism: uncultured Chitinophaga sp. (assembly GCA_964581455.1). Taxonomy (GTDB): domain Bacteria; phylum Bacteroidota; class Bacteroidia; order Chitinophagales; family Chitinophagaceae; genus VBAS01. The sequence continues at coordinate 4,492 of CAZOOT010000112.1, forward strand.
AGTTAATTGATTTTTGAATTTTGTAAAAATAAGCTTCATGCCTTCTTTAAGCTGTTCTATATCATCCGTATTATCCATTTGTTTTTCAGCTCTGGAAAAATCGTCCAAAACTACCAGCAGATCAGTGATCAAATCCTTTCCGGCTGTTTGAATTAATTCTATTTTTTCTTTAGAACTTCTTTTTCTGAAATTGTCAAATTCAGCAACTTTCCGGAGGAATTTGTCTTTCATATCATCCAATTCTAATTGCAATCTCTCAACTTCGGATTCTTCTCCAACCGGTTCATTCAAGTGGGTGTTCCCACTCATGTTTTCGTCAGCATTTATATCCATTTTTACATCATTTAAAGCTTCTTCCTGCATTTTTGCCTGTTCTTTTGTTTCCTTCATATCTTTTTGACTCATTTTTTTCAAAATTGATTGCAAAGGTAAGGTTGTCAACAATTCTGCCAACTATAAACTCAGGGACAAAATGTCGCAGCCTAAGTATGGAATTGGAATTTAAATTAAGGGGGGTGAAAAATAAAAAACCCTTCCGGGGAAGGGCTATAAACTTTTATTTGAAACCTTATCTTGCTACCTGGAATTTACCAGATTCAATTAGTTTTCCCATTTGGTCTTTTAGCTGATAAATATAAACACCACGGTTAAAAGAAGTAAGGTCCAGCGTGGTACTTGTATTGATGTTTTTGGCTTCATGAACCTGTCTGCCAATAAAATTAATTACATGCAGTGTATAACCTCTTTCAAAATCTTTTTGAAAATCAAACTTGATAAAGGAAACTGCAGGATTGGGATAAATCTTCATAATCCTTTTAGTGTTTTCTGTAGAAGGTTCAAGGGGTCTTTGTGCCGATGAAGCAACGGAAAACAATAGAATAAAGGATAGTATGGTTAAAGTTCGTAACAACGAAACAAATTTACTTTTAATTGCTCAAAATAGGTTCTTTTTTTTTTCTATGCAAAGTAAAAGCCACAGATCTTCAAGAATGTTAAAAATCACGTACTTATAACAAAAAAATAGTAATTATACGGCACCCCCCACAGCTAGTCTCTTAAGAATGAGGTTGATGTTTTTAAAATTTGGTTGCTCTTTAGCCTGTTCCAAAATCTCAGCATATTGAACGATCCCTTTTTTGTCTATGATAAACGCTGAACGTTTAGAAACCCCTTTCATGTTATAGCTAAACAATTCGTAAAGACATCCATAATCACTTGAAACGTTTTTATTGAAATCGCTGAGTAATGTAAAATTTAACTGTTGTTCTGATTTATACTTTGCCAACGATTGTAAGGCATCTACCGAAATTCCAAAAACCTTTGCATTGGCATTATTGTAAAAAGAAATATTGTCTCTTACAGAACAAAGTTCTGCAGTACAGACACTGGTAAATGCAAGGGGAAAAAAAAGTAATAACACATTCTGGTCTCTTTGTTCGGACAGTGTTATTTTGTTTTTCTCACTATCATATAAAGTAAAATCCGGTGCAGGATCCCCAATTCTGATCTTCATTTTAAAAATGAATTTATGTGAATAATTGTCTTAAAGCAGTTCATAACATTCGATTATCTTCAAATTTATAAATAAGCACTAAAGAAGAATTAAATATTTTTTATACCCGAATTTCATTCGGACAAAACCAACAATTATGAAAAAAGTACTTACTGAATTTATCGGCACATTTTTTCTTGTTATGGGTGCTGCTCTCGGAGGTGGATTAGGAGCTGCTTCGGCTTTAATGGTAATGGTATATGCGGGTGGACATATCTCCGGAGCACATTACAATCCGGCAGTTTCTCTTGCAGTTTGGATGAGAGGGAGATTAAGTATTGGCGATATGATTGGGTATTGGATGAGTCAGATAGGGGGGGGATTGCTGGCTGCAGTGGTTGTAGCAAACGTTTTAAGTACTGAAGGGTTGGGTGAATGTGTAATTCCGGACGATGGAATTGCCCGGGGAATCATTGCTGAAATCATCGGCACTTTTGCATTGGCTTATGTAGTTTTAAATGTAGCAACAGCAAAAGGAACATCCGGAAATAGTTTTTATGGATTGGCTATTGGAGGAACCGTTTTAGCAATGGCCACGGTTATTGGTAAATTCTCAGGCGGCGCTTACAATCCTGCAGTTGCAATAGGATTAAGCATTCAAAAAACGCTATGCTGGAGCCAGATCTGGATCTATATGGTTGGAAGTATTGGAGGAGCTGCATTGGCAGCTATTGCTTTTAATACAATAAACCCGAATGATAAATAGTTAGGTTATTCGGATTTTAAAACCCCTGTACATGGGTTGTAAAACTTAGAAAGCAGGTTTAAAATATGGGTTTGACTTATCTTTTAAACTGGTAATCCAGCTGATGGATATTTCAAATCCACCACGACCATGGCTTGAAGGTTTTAGTTTAGAGATATTTGCGTCATAACTTAACCCTATGGAAAAAGGGAAATAATCAAGTTTTACTACAGGTATCAAAGCATCATTCCACCGGTAAAAAGTTCCAAAATGTAAAGCATAATCAGGTTGGTCCGGAAAATCGCCGAACCTGAAACCATACATAGCTCCAAATATTGTTTCTTTAAATGAGCCTTGTGTTGAATGATCTCCCTGAATTGTGATATATGAGTATTCGTCAACCCCCAGTTTCAATCCTCCTGAAAAAACAAGTTTTGGGTTTAATTCAACTTCCTTGTCTTTATAGAAAGAACTTTTTGGTCGGTTAAAATGATGATAAGCGGCTCCGATGTAAAAATTATTGGCATCGTTATTTTTCAAAGTAGAATTATAACTCAACCCAACACTTCCATCTATATATGAATAATTAGGATCCGAAATATTTTCTCCAATACCCATTCCTTCATATTGGCTGTTTGTAGTGATCTTTGAAAGGTCAATACTATGTTGCACCCATCCACCCATAATACCAAGTGACAGGTAAGCACTTTTTTGGTTGGTTACTGATTTGTGGTAATTGAATGCGGGCAATATTTGCGTATTCGTAAAAGACACAGTTCCGGCTTTATCATAAAACAATTGCATACCCATAGTAATAAAATCATCATTGTTTCCAATAGGCCTTTTATACTCTCCGTTTATTGAACCGGTCCGGTATCCGGTTGTGACACTGTTCCATTGATCACGATATACGCTTTGAATTCTGATGTCGCCGTTAAATAATCCTGCTAATGCAGGGTTTCTCAATAAAGGAGATTCAAAAAACTGCGAGAAATGCAGATCCTGTGCCTGTACAAAATTTACAAGCTGCAGGCAAATTGCCATTAGTAATAATTTATATGATTTATTTTTCTGCATTTTAAATTAAGCTTATCGGATTAAAGCGATATTGCCAGTTGAAGAAATCACATCCCCATTTTGACAATAGACTTCGAGCTGATATATATATACGTCGGCATTTGATTTTATTCCATTTTTTGATCCATCCCAACCATATAGGGGATTATTCACAGGGAAATCATAACGTTCAAATACAATCTCACCCCATCTGTTGAAAATTCTGAAAATCTTCGCCCGGTTAATCCCTCTTCCTCTCGGGTAAAAAACATCATTACTTCCATCATCATTTGGTGAAAATGTATTTGGCACAAAAACATTTGCATTATTACAAAGGGCTTTAATCTGAATTGTGTTTGAGTTTTTGCAATTATTACTATCTGTATAAATAACCTGGTAATTCATGTTGTACTCAGGGGTTACAACAGGTTGTGGACAGGCGGTACAATTTAAGAATGTAGCCGGTGACCATAAATAGTTTGTCATATTTCCGGAATAGGTGGCTGGAATAGTTATTGAATTTCCGGCAACGGTTGTGATCTCTGCCGGCAGGTTTGCAGTAGGTAATGAATGTATTTGAATATTTTTTATTAATGTGTCTTTGCATCCACTGCTGTTGGTGATATACAGGGTCGGAGAAAAACTACCGGGTTTATTATAAGTTTGCGAAGCCGGGTTTCTTAAAGTAGAAGTAGTTCCATTTTTAAAATCCCAATACCAAAATAATTGTGAAGTATCAGCACTATTAAGATTTCCATAAAACCGTAAAGGTGCATACAGGCAGGCAGCAGTATCTCCGTCAATACGAATATCCGGACCCTTAACTATTTTTAATGCATTATTGATCCGAAACGTATCTACACAGCCATACTGTGTATTAACTGCCAGCATCACATTGAAGAATCCGGTACCATTATATATATGAGAAGGGGTTGGTAAATTAGAAGATGTGCCATCTCCAAAATCCCAATAATAATTTGTAATCGGATCATTATAAGTTGTGGAATCAATAAAACTAACACGGCCGCCATTACAAATTAAATTTGTGTCCAATCCAAATTTTGCCACTGCTCCTACTATTCTTATTGTTTCGTTTCCTATAACCGGGATCAGGCAATTTGTCTGATCCTTAAAAATGGCTTTGGGAATAAAATTACCAAATGAAGTATATTGATGGGTGACTGTTGGTACTGTAGTAGTGACAGACTGTCCATCTCCAAAGTCCCAAACATAAGATGAGGCACCATTTGTAACAGCAGTGAATGAAACTGTTTGAGGCTTACAACCGGTGATTGGGATATAATTTATACTTGAATTTGAAGCATCAAATAGTTCAATTGTCCGATAAGTAGTATCTGTACATCCGCCGGGGCTTATAGCTATGAGCTCTACATTATAAGTTCCAGGCGAATTAAAGTATTGTGTAGGATTAACTAATGTTGACGTTACTCCTGGTTCAAAAGTCCAGAGTTGTGAAGTATAAAAAGTAGAAGTATTTGTAAACCTTACTTCAAACGGGGAACAGGAACTGGATGTATCTGATACGGAAAAACGGGCAACAGGGACATCAATTCTTATATGATTTATCTTTTCAGTTGAATCCGTACAACCAAATGCATCAGTAATAATTATTTTTACAGAATAAGTGCCGGTGGCAGCAAAAGACTTTACGGGTATTGCATCGGTAGAACTGGTTCCGTCACTAAATTTCCACAAATAGGATAAACTACTCCCGGTTGCAGTTATATCCCAATCAATATTTGAATTAGGACAAGAAACTGAATCCTTTGCAAAGAAAGAAATAACTGGATCTGTACTATTTATCAGATCGGCGATTGTAATAGAATCAGAACAACCATAGGAATCAGTTGCAACAAGTTTTACAGAAAAGGTACCAACTTTTGTATAAGTATGAGTAAAAGGAGGACTCGTAAAGGTTTGGATTGTACTGTCACCAAAATCCCATTTCCAGGCTACGAGAGGATTGATGCCATCAGGAATTGTCAGGTCATTAAATGTTGTAAAAAGTCCCCGGCATCCTCCGGTATTAGTAGCACTAAAATTTGTGGTAGGGCCAAAAACTGTCAGGTAATTTGTTTTCGATACTGTGTCTTTACATCCGTTGATATCAGTTGTAATTAAAGTAATCGGGTAAGTACCGGATGTGTTATATAAATGAGAAATGGAATCTTTATCTGTGCTGACTTGTGTTCCATCACCAAAGTCCCAGAAATATGAATTGATATTTATAGGATTAATATTGGTTACTCTGAAAATTGCTGATGTTCCCCTGCATATAGTACCTGAACTGCTTGAGAAATTAGGATTTTCTTTTACAGTTCTGACTGTTATGGAAGACATATGTACACAAGCTCCGTTAGTAACAGTTAAATGTACTGTTTGATCACCCAGGCCTGGGAAATTATGGGGTGGAGGATTTTGCTGATTTGAAGTTGTGCCGTCTCCAAAATTCCATAACCAGGTCAGGGCATTAATTGAACTATCGCTGAAAGTAAATTCTGTTCTATTTGAACAATTCGGCGTGGCAGTAATTTTTGAAACAGGAGGTAATACTGTTATGTAAGATGTTTTAATTAGTTTACTTAAACAACCATTATTTTTTACTGATAGTATCACAGTATACGTTCCTGGAACAGTGTATTGATACAAAGGATTTTTATCAGTTGAAGTGCCTCCATCTCCAAAATCCCAAAGCCATTCATCACCTAA
>CAZOOT010000113.1:0-10435 GCA_964581455.1 uncultured Chitinophaga sp.
TAGTTGCATTAAAATCAGCTCCGGCCATTGCAATGATTGCTGGTTGATCAAATAATAGAATAGAAGCAGGGAAATGTAATTCAAGCACCGCTTCATTGGCATCATTTCCAACTAATGCATTTGCCAATGATAAGGAAAATTTGTCCATTACACCTGTAGGATTTATACCCAGGTGCTGATAACCAAATCGACCCATGTCCTGGATGCTATCAAGAATTCCTGCTTTTAATATTCTCAAACTCATCTTTGTTAATTGAAATAAATTTTACACTATCTCCTGCTTTTACAAGCGTCGGCTCATTATTATTTTTATTAAAGAAATTCAATGGTGTTCTTCCAATGATCTGCCAGCCCCCTGGAGAGTTTAATGGATATACACCGGTTTGTTTACCGGCAATACCGACACTCCCGGCAATTACATTCAGCGGCTGTTGTTTCCTGGGTAGTTCAATAACATTATCCACCTCTCCCATATAGGCAAAGCCGGGTAAAAATCCAAGCATATAAACACGGTAATGCCCCGAAGTATGAATTTGAACAAACTCCTGCCAGGAAATTTTTAATTTATCAATGATCCACTCTTTATCAGTTGCAAATTCGTCTTCATAACAGACCGGTATGGGAACTACTTTTTTTTCGTATTCGTATACTTCCGTTTCTTTTTCAAGGAATTCCAGCACATTGCTTTTCATCCAATCAAAGACTGTTTTTTTATCAGATCTTTTTTTAGAAAGACTAAATACATCGTAAAAAATAGTTATTGAACTATATGCCGGAACGGCTTCCGTCATTCCTTCGATAGGCTGTTGCTGAAGTTTTTTAAAAAGAGAAATAACGGTGTCATTGATTGTGTGACTGATGATATTTCCAAAATCAACAGTAATGGCAGCGTCACCAAGAGAAGAAATTTTATATGAAGGCACCTTGTCCATGAAAACGGTTCATCAAATTATATAATTATTACTGATTGTCCTTAGCTAATTCAAATTTACCTTTACGCTTTATGCCGCGATTCAACTGGAATGATAGCATCAATCTTTTTTCAAAACTTACCCTGCCAAGAATTTGGAACGGATTAAAAGTTTTAAGCAGTTATTATATAAGCAACTGGTTTAAAAAACCAGTGCAGTGGGGATATCCCATTTCTGTTTCTTTTGAACCTACAACCAGCTGTAATCTCCGCTGTCCCGAATGTCCCAGTGGATTAAGAGCCTTTACAAGGCCAACCGGGATGTTGAAAAAGGATTTTTTCAGCGAAACGATCGATCAGCTGCACAGAGAGTTGTTATACCTTGTATTTTATTTCCAGGGAGAACCTTATCTCAATCCGGATTTCCTGTATATGGTAAAACAGGCATCTTTAAAAAAAATATATACGGCTACTTCCACGAATGCCCACTACCTGAGCGATGAAAATGCAAGAAGGACTATTGAAAGCGGACTGGACCGGTTAATAATCTCCATAGACGGCACTACGCAGGAAGTGTATGAACAATATCGCATTGGCGGAAACCTGGAAAAAATACTTGAGGGCACTAAGAATGTTGTAAAATGGAAAAAGAAATTAAAAAGCAAGACACCATATATCATTTTCCAGTTCCTTGTAGTAAAACCAAATGAGCACCAGATAGAAGATATAAAGCAACTGGCAAGAAAAACGGGTGTAGATGATATCTGGTTTAAAACAGCCCAGGTTTATGATTTTGAAAAAGACCCCAACCAATTAATTCCATCTATAGACAAATACAGCCGTTATAGTAAAACTAAAAATGGCCATACTTTCAAAGGAAAAATGGCCAATCATTGCTGGCGTCTGTGGCACGATCCTGTTATTACCTGGGATGGCCTGGTAGCTCCCTGCTGTTTTGACAAAGATGCCCGGCATAAACTGGGAGACCTGAAGCAAAGATCATTTAAAGAGATCTGGAACAATGGGGAGTATAAAAAGTTTCGTACGGCAATTTTAAAAGGAAGAAAAAATATTGATATCTGCAGCAATTGCAGCGAAGGAACTAAAGTGTGGGAGAGATAATCATCTTTCTTAACAACAGGAAAAATTTCTTTTGATTAACGGATGGAAATTACCAACTCCTCATCTCTTTATAGAGGTAAGTATAGAAAGAAACAAAACCTTCAAAAAAATTCTGGATTGATTCTTTAAAAATTTTCATACTGTTTCATTTAGGTTTAATGGATATAGTCACAAATCAAGTTCAAATTACAGGAAAAAGCATACCCCATAAGTAGTATTTTTTGAACAGGTGTGAATTATTCTGTTTACAGTTGCAGAAAATAAAACCGGCGTCAGTATTTTTAAGTAAAGTCTGACCTATGGGATTTCAAACAGATCTGCAAAAAAGAAAATTCAGGAATAGCCATCACAAAGTGATGATCAACCTGCTATTCACTCATGCCTGGTTATTGGAAAAAATAAAGGATTTTGCAAAAAAAGAAGACATCACCCCACAACAATTTAATATTCTCCGGATTCTGAGTAACAATGCAGAACCGATGTCTACATTACAATTAAGAGAAAGAATGCTTGATCGAATGAGTGATACAAGCAGGATCGTAAACAGGATGACAGCAAAAAAACTGGTTAAAAAAAGGAATTCAAAAAAAGACAAAAGACTGGTGGAGATTTCTATTTTACCACAGGGACTTGAAGTACTTAAGCGGTTGGATGCAAGAAGCGAAGAGATGGATAAACTGTTATTTAACATTAATAAAAAGGAAGCAGAAATATTAAGTAGCCTTCTTGCCAGGCTTCGCAACCATCAATAACGTATTTTCGTCTTTTGGAAGAAAAATATCCTTAAGCATGAAAATATTTATCCGTTTATTCCTGATTCATTTTTGTTTGTTTATTGGTCCTCTTTTTTCATCAGCACAACAAATGGAAGAGTTCCGTGCTGTCTGGATCGCTTCAGTAGACAATATTGATTGGCCATTGAGGGGAATGACCAGCCCTGATGCGCAGAAAAAAGAATTTATCCGTCAACTGGATTTTCATAAACAAAATGGTATGAATGCAGTGATTGTTCAGGTACGTCCTGCTGCCGATGCATTTTATCCTTCGCAATATGAACCCTGGAGCCAGTGGCTGACCGGCACCCAGGGCAAACCGCCTTCGCCTTATTATGATCCGCTTAAGTTTATGATTGAAGAGGCTCATAAAAGAGGGATGGAATTTCATGCATGGGCCAATCCTTATCGAGCCGATTTTTCAATCGGTAAATCATCTATTGCCCCAAACCATGTTACAAAAACTCACCCTGATTGGTTTTTAACCTATGGAGATAAAAAATATTTTGATCCTGCGAATAAAGAAGCACAGCGATTTGTGGTAAATGTGATCAGTGATATTGTAAGACGCTATGACGTGGATGCGATTCATATGGATGATTATTTTTATCCATACCGGATAGCGGGTAAAGAATTTCCTGATAGTGACTCATATAAAAGATCAGGCAGCAAACTTAGTAAGGATGACTGGAGAAGAAGTAATGTAGATACGGTTATTAAGATGCTGGCTATCGCTATTAAAAAAGAAAAACCGACTGTGCAATTCGGAATTTCACCGTTTAGTGTTTGGAGAAATAAAGATAAAGACCCGAGAGGAAGCGACAGCCAGGCTGGACAAACCAATTATGATGACCTGTTTGCCGATATTCTATTGTGGTTAAAAGAAAAATGGATTGACTATGTGGCTCCGCAACTTTACCTGGAGATCGGGCATGATAAAATAGATTATAAAAAACTCCTGGACTGGTGGAGTAAAAACTCCTATGGCAGGCACTTGTATATCGGCCATGGTATTTACAGGGCAGGCACTAATTCCGCCTGGAAAAATCCGGATGAACTTCCCAACCAGATAAAACTTTTACGCCAGTATAAAAATGTACATGGCAGTATTTATTTCAGCAGTAAATCATTTAACAGTAATCCAAACGGATGGAATGACAGCCTGAGGAATAATTATTATAAATTACCGGCAAAAATCCCTGTTATGGATTGGCTGCCGTCAAAAAAATAATTTAATACTTCTTCCCTTCCAGCTTATTTACAAATGCCAATGAGCCCAGACGGAGACGAAGCGGAATTGAAGTTTTTTTCTCAAATAAAAATTCCTGCTTGCAAATAACACCAAGGTTCTTATTATAAAAATCCGAACCGATAACCGGCATTTTCAGATTTATAAATTTTAATTGAGTCGTTTTTATCTTAGTTAAAGGCAGGGGATTCTGCTGTGCAAAATTTTTTCCTGAGAACATTAACAGGAATACAACAAGAAGGATGTTTATTCGTTGCCCCAACTTTATATCTTTTGTATGTAAATTTACGGCCTGATTTTTGATATTTAGCCCGATTTTTTTAACGATAGAATGATAAAGCTTTTATGGCACTGAGACAAAGTTTTCAACAAAAATTATTGCAAAAACTGTCTCCTCAGCAAATTCAGTTAATGAAATTGCTGCAGGTGCCTACTGCCAATCTGGAAACAAGAATAAAAGAGGAGATGGAAGAAAACCCGGCTTTGGAACTTGACGAAATAAAAAATGAAGACCAGGATGAAATAAAAGATGAGTTTTCCGAAAATGAAGCTGACGAATTTGATGAACCGGATGGCAGTGAAGACGAATATGATAATATCGATATCAGTGAATATGTACAGGAAGGTGATGATGATATAGCCGACTACAGATTAAGAAGCGATAATTATTCCGGAGACGATGACAAAAAAACAATTCCATATAAAAAGGAAACAAGTTTTTATGAAATGCTGCTTACCCAACTGGGTATGTTGAAGCTGGATGAGAAAGAAAAGAAAATAGCAGAGCAGGTTGTAGGAAGCATAGATGGGGACGGATACCTGAGAAGGGAAACAATTGCCATTGTAGATGATCTTGCTTTCAGGCAAAATATTATTGCTACAGTACAGGAAGTAGAAGATTTGATCAAACAGATTCAGCAATTTGATCCTCCCGGTGTTGCAGCCAGGGATCTTCGTGAATGTTTGCTCCTGCAACTTTACCGGGTAGAAGATGATGATAAGATAGTGATAAAAGCAATCAAGGCAATTTCAAAATACTTTGATGAGTTTACAAAGAAGCATTATGAGAAAATTCAGAAAGGTCTTGATCTGAATGATGATGAAATGAAAGAGGTCATGCAAAAGATCACCCACCTGAATCCCAAACCCGGTGGAAATATCGGCAGCACGAATAAAGCAGAGAACTACGTAGTGCCGGATTTTTTTATTTATAATAATGCCGGTAAGCTGGAGCTTACCCTGAATTCAAGAAATGCACCGGAGCTTCGGATCAGCGAAGGCTATCGTGATATGCTGAAAGATTATGACCGGGGCGCAAAAAGAGATAAAAGACAGAAAGAGGCCGTCATGTTTATCAAGCAAAAAATTGACTCCGCCAAGTGGTTCATTGATGCTATTAAACAAAGGCAGCACACTTTATTAAGCACCATGACGGCGATCATGAATTATCAGAAAGAATTTTTTATTACGGGAGATGAAACAAACCTGCGGCCAATGATCCTGAAAGATATTGCCGAAAAAACCAATCTTGATATTTCTACAGTAAGCCGTGTGGCAAACAGCAAATTTGTTCAAACTGAATTCGGTACCTACCGGCTCAAATTCTTCTTCAGTGAATCATTAAGTACGGATAGCGGAGAAGAAGTTTCAACCAGAGAAGTAAAGAAAATATTAAGCGACCTTATTGAAGCAGAGAATAAACAGAAACCATATAGCGATGAGCACTTAACCGAGCAGCTTCAGCAAAAAGGATATAATATTGCACGACGAACCGTGGCTAAATACAGGGAACAATTAAATATTCCGGTGGCCAGGTTGAGAAAAGAGTTATAAATCATGACCCAGCACCTTACTGTAAATGAACAAAACGAAATTCAGGGGACCGGTATTTCTGAAAGGCAGCCACAGCCAGCTATTATAAAATTTCTGGCCGCAGTTTTTTCATTTATTTTTCATCCTTTATTTATTCCGGTATATATCACCTTGTTTCTGCTATTGGCACATCCCTATATTTTTGCCGGGCTTGATAACTGGGGAAAACTGGGAAACCTTCTCCAGGTATTTGTTAATTGCACTTTTCTTCCCCTGACGAGTATTTTATTATTAAGAGGACTGAAGTTTATTGATTCCATATACCTCAGGACGCAGAAAGAAAGGATCATCCCCTATATGATCTGTATGATATTTTATTTCTGGAATTGGTATGCTTTTAAAAACAATCATGCTCCCAATGAAATACAAAGCCTGAGCCTGGCGATATTTAACGCATCTATACTTGGGTTCCTTGCCAATATCTCTTTTAAAATTAGTATGCATGCTATAGCAGTTGGGGTGATGAGTACCTTTTTAGCCCTTTTTACCTTTCAGGACACAACAAACCTTACAGTGTATCTTTCAATTGCATTTTTAATTACAGGAATTGTATGCACATCACGGATAATCATAACTGATCATAGCAGTAAGGAAATTTATCTGGGTCTTTTATTTGGGATGATTTCCCAGTTGGCAGCACATTATTTTGTGTGGTAAAATATTTTCAAAAAATAAAGAATAACAAAAAAGCCCAATCATAGGGTACAGATTGAGCTTTTTGTTTTCATCCATCCTTATGTGTCGTCCAATTAGCCGTTTAATATTTTTGAACCAGTCAGATAATTCCTGTTAGGATGATATATAAATAAACAAGTCCCGTTTTTTATAGTTGATATTAACTTCTGTGCAAGTTTTTCAGGTATTGCAGGACAACCAAAACTGCGACCCAGAAATTTGCTTCGCTTTAAATATTTTTCTCCTACATATTCTGATCCATGCATCACGATCTTTCTTTTTTCTGCTTTATCATTATATCCTTTTTCCAATCCTGATAAGGTTAAAGCAAGACCGTGGCCACCGAAATAAGTTTTCTTGGTTTTATAAAACCCTAAACTGCTTTGGTGTGATTCCGGGTTTTTTGCAAACTCCCCGCCTGAGTTCCGGCCATGTGCCACATAAGTTTGCATGACCAGTTTATAGGCATTAAGATCAATGAGGTAAAGCCGTTTTTTTCTGGAAGACTGACTGAAATCACAAATAGTCAACAAACCTTCTTTTGAAAACACATCTTTTTCTTCCAGGTTTTTATAACCAGTGTAAGCGTATGTAAATGCTTCTTTTTTTAATCCGAATTTCTCAAGTTTCAGACTATCGTAAATCAGATTGATTTCGGCTTCAACAATTTCTTCACTATTTGGTTGGTCAGGAGATTCAGGAATACTGAAATAAAAAGTATCCTTATTCTTTCCGGCATTTGATAACGGGAAAAATAATAAGCTAATAGACAGGAATGGTAATAATATTGATGTTATTAACCTGGGCACGGATACGGATTTAGATTAATGAAACGGAGGCCGGTGTAAAATTATTATGTGATAAGTATAAATACAAGCAGTTTAAACAACAAATATTTTATTGCTGAGACATTTACTATCAATTCGTTACCTGAAAATAGAAGATTTACCAGTGTATCATGTGAGTCTTATCAGGAAAAATCTCAGTTTTCCATATGATGTTGTGCATGCCTTTGTTTTTTAATGTATTCGATGGAGTAAATTTTCAATAATAATATAAATAATGAAATCAGTAAGGGGCCGAAAATAAGTCCAAGAAATCCAAAAAGATTTAATCCGATGATAACACCAAAGACGGTAACAAGCGGATGAACGTTTCCGATCTTTTTGGCCAACATAAAACGGAATACATTATCTACAGTACCAATAACTCCAAAACCATAAATAAGAAGGAAGACTCCCTGCCAATTTTGGCCGCCGGCAAAAAAAATGATTGCTAATGGTACGTAGGCCAGCGCAGCACCTACTATAGGTATCATGGCGGTTATACAGGTAACAACAAACCAAAACCAGGGCTCAGAAGCCCCAACAATAAAATACCCGATCAAAGCAACAATGCCTTGTAATAATGCAATAACAGGTATCCCAATGGCATTACTGATAACCATATTGTGCATCTCGTGGCTTAGCTTATGTACATTTTCATCTTTTAATGGTATATGTTCATAAAGATCTTTTTCCATACTTTTTGCATTTACCAACATAAAATAAAGCATGAAATACATGAAGAAAATAGTACCCAGTGTATTAAAAGTAGCACTTAATAATTTTGGTAACCCTTTTGCAAGCAGAGAACCCAGCTTGTTTAAATTTTCTTCACTTACTATTTGAAAGTTGAATTTCAACTCAATTGTAGCTACTATTTTTTTTAATGATTCTATCATCTCGTTAGAATGATCTATCACATAAGTTACTTTTGACGATAACATATTTATAAGTATGCCAATTGGAAACATGATAATAATCATGGACACAAACATCAGCAAAACTGCAGCCCAGGCTTTTCGCCATTTCTTTTTTATAGTAAGATAAAACATCGCCTTTCGCATTATCATATATAATGTTACCGCCCCGAGAAGGGCTGGTAAAAAGAAATAGAGTTCACGGAAAAGCAGCAGGGCAAGTAATACAATTACTGTTATCAATAAAATCTGCCTGATCCTGTTCTGGTGAATGACGTGGTTATCCATCTGTAAAAGTTAATAATAAAGATAAAGAATATAGCAGCGCTTCATTTTACTCCTTATATTTTAACTTCTTTCCATTTCCCTTTTTTAAAATAATAATAAGCTGCCAGTGCTATGGCTGTTTCTGCTACCGGGATAGCGATAAAAGCTCCAAGCGGACCCATGTTAAATCCTTTGGCCATTAAATAAGCGAAAGGAATTTGCAGTAACCAGAACCCAATAAAATTTATCCAAGTAGGCGTCCTGGTATCGCCGGCTCCATTCAATGCCTGTATCATCACCATACCGATTCCATAAAAGATATAGCCGGTACCAATAACCTGTAAAGCCAAAGTGCCATAATAATGAACTTCGGGTTCTTTGGAAAATATGCTGATAATGGGGGATGCAAAGAAGAGGAAAATAAAAGTGACTGCAGCCATAAATATTGCATTGTATTTAGTAGTGAGTAAAACACTTTGCTCTGCACGGCCCGGTTGTTTGGCCCCAAGATTTTGTCCAACTAATGCTGCTGCTGCATTGCTTAATCCCCATGCCGGTAAAATAAAGAACACCACATTGCGGATTGCCACCTGGTAACCGGCACTGGCATCGGTGCCACCGGTTTCAGCAACCAATCTTGTCAAAATTATCCAGCTGCCGGTTGCCATAAAAAACTGAAATGTAGCAGGCCATCCCACTTCATACAAAGTTTTTATTACCGGTAAGTCCCATTTGAAATGAGGTAGTTTGATTTTTATTGTGCCTTTGCCTTTAAAGAGATGATAGCATTGATAGACCACACCGATACCACGACCTATTGTTGTTGCAATTGCTGCACCTTTTAATCCCAGTTCCGGAAAAGGACCATATCCAAACAGGAGCATCGGGCATAAAAAAATATTGATCAGGCTGGCGATCCAGAGACTTTTCATGGCCATGGCAGCATCACCGGCGCCACGAAATATACCATTGATAAGAAAAAGTAAGATGATCACCACACTTCCGCCCAGCATGATGCGGGTAAATACTGCACCTTCCTTAATTACTTCAGGACTGGCTCCCATTAATCCTAATACATCAGGTGCGAAAAGGATACCCAGTGCACTGACAATTACAGTTACTATCAATGCAATTAACATGGACTGTGCACCTGCATGTGCGGCAGCATCCGGATTTTTTTCACCGATCCTCCTTGCTACCATGGCTGTGGCGGCCGTACTCAGGCCAATGGCCAATGTATAAACGATCGTAACTACTGCTTCAGTAAGTCCAACCGTTGCCATCGCTTCTTTACTGTTTTCTTTCAGGTGGCTCACAAAATACATGTCCACTACAGCAAATACACTTTCAAGGCTTAGTTCAAGGATCATGGGAATGGCCAGTAAGACAATAGCGACACGAATGCTGCCTTGGGTATAATCATATTCTCCTCCCCGGATAGATTGTTTGATTAATGATAAAAAATGAGTGAATTTATTTTTGTGTAAGGATTGATCGGGCATGATTGAAAATCTTTTGAAATTAAATTAAATGAATGAGATTATGGCAAGCAATTGTTGCCTTAAGCTTTGTAAAATATGTAACCAGGTTCTGAAGAAGTGGGGCGAACCCGCCTGCTTAACCGCAGGACTTAACAGATTTTCATATTCCTTAATTATAGAGCTGTAAAACTAGGAGAATCTGTTTAAACCGCAAGCCGGAGGGCAGACAAATATTGACGAACGTAATCATCCTTTTGCCGCCGGCGGGTGTGTCACGAATCAAAGATGAAGATAGTTCTTTGAATGCTGAATAAAAGATGGTAGCAGGTCTACCGCATACGCTGT
>CAZOOT010000114.1:0-10333 GCA_964581455.1 uncultured Chitinophaga sp.
GAAACCAGGAACCAGCAATTTCAAAACGCACAGGCAAAAAAGATCAGTGCTGAACTTTTTCATGAACCTGAAAAACAAGTGAAGCAATATAAATATGCTGAAAAAAAGAATATTCCTTATGTGGTGATCATTGACGCTGATGATATACAAAATAAGACCTGCACTTTGAAAAACATTGTTACCGGAGAAAAACGATCTGTTTCCCGGGAAGAACTACTTTCTTTTAATTTTTCGTAAATTCTTATCAAAGAAAAAACCGTTCTGAAATTAATCAGAACGGTTTTAAATAATACCAAATAAGCAGGCTTATTAACTTTGGGAAATCTGAACACCTAATCTTTTAAAATTCTCGCTGGGACCAAAAGTTGAATTACCTTCTAATTCCAAAACAATGTACCTGGCAGTTGCTGAACCGACCCCGGGATTAATGACTGTTATTTCCAATTCGCCAAAACTTGAATTAGCCGGAATTGTCAAGGTACCGGTAGTGTTAAAATGTGTGCCTGCAGTTGCTGGCAACCTGGCGCCAGTACCTGAGGGAATATCCAATGTACTGCTGAAAGCTGCTGTTACAACTTTATAAGTGATTATCTGATTGGATGTTGATTGTCTGCCCACAAGATTTACCCGAAACTTAATAACCCCTGAAGACCTGGTTATTAATGGATGCGCTGTAGAAGCAGCAACACCATATGCCGGAACCCTGGTCATCAAAGGAAATGTGACACCCAATGTTGGTGAGTTTAATACTGTTGCATCAAATTCTACAACCTCCTTGCCAGTGAAAACTTTAAGTTCATTTTTAATGCAACCTGTAGTAAATAGAAGGAACATCAATGAACTATATAAAAATATTTTTTTCATAACTTCTTTTATTTTTAAAATAATTAATAACCTACATTCTGAACCATCTTAGCATTGCCATCAATATCCCCCTGTGGGATTGCAGGTAATATTCGATAATCAGAAAAAGGTAAAAAGATTGTTGCAGGCTGTGTTTTGGAAATATCCATTCCCCAGCGTTTCATATCAAAGAAACGATGTCCTTCAAAAATAAACTCCAGGCTGCGTTGATTCTGAATCTCGGCAAACAAGGCAGCTCCAGTAGCAGTAGAAACCGGCAATCCCCTGTTTGTTCTGATCGTATTTACATCTGCAAGTGATAATGCTTCATTAACTCCGCCACCTAATCTGTAATAGGCTTCAGCCCTGTTCAGGTACATTTCTGCTATCCTGATTACCGGAAAATTGTCCAGGTAAGGGAAACCGCTTTTACCAATATACTTGGTGCATTCAACATTTCTGGTTGCTCTTCCGGCAGAACCCCATTCCATTAATCTACCCCTGATATCAAGTCCATAGGTAATATTATTCACTGAAGGCGCTGATATACCAAAAGCTGTTAATGAATTAGTATTTGGCACAAAATCACCCCAACCGCCAAGCACTGTATTATTTCCAGGAATAAGCAGGGTATTTAATGAAGTGTGTAAGGAAACGTTCACTCCCAAAGCTTCCTGCTGAGTGGAAAACCTTATTTCAAATAAGGATTCTTTGTTGAATGGCGCTCTCCAGTTTGCTACATAATCAGTTGAATTTGTCATGCCGGTTCCTACAGGTAACCCGCCTAAAACTAATCCGACATTTGTAACAACATTGTTCCAGTCACCACGGTATAAAGCAACTCTTGATAATAATGCTCTTGTATTAGCAAGGGTCATGTAATAAATACCCCTGCTATTGCTCAAAAGTGGTATTGCTTTATTCAGATCTGAATAAATTGAATCGTAACACACATTGATAGGTGCCCTTTCAGGAACCCATTTCAATCCGTCGGATGTTGTAAGTGTTGGCGAATATTTCAATACAACCCCGCCCTTGTCCTGTTGTGAAACGACAGCAGTAGGGATATAAGCATATGATCTTACCAGATCAAAATATACCAAAGCCCGCAATGCCCTGCTCTCTCCTTCCCATCTTGTTTTGACTGCATCAGTGGCATCAGAAACATTTGGAATGGCAGCCAATATTGAGTTTAACTCATTAATAATTCCATAGGCAGTGCCCCAAAAAGCAAGATGAGCTCCGTGATTGTTTCTGTTCTCTGCATTCAAACGGCCACTGTGGTTTGTAGCCCTCCCGATATCTGCTAATGCATCTGACACTAAAGGAATATCCCTGCCATACATGGCCTGGGATTTAAGTCCGGCATAAGCTGAAGCTAATGCAGCCTCTACGTTTGCAGCTGAGCTTAATGCAGTTGAAGCATTTATACTCTGCCTTGGACTGATGTCTAATTCTTTTGCGCAGGAGGCAATAATAGTTGTGAATGCAACTCCAGCCAAAAGATATTTATTTAGTAACTGTTTCATAATTGATTTTTTATTAAATGTCATTTAATAATTTTAGAAATTAACCTGTATCCCGACTGTCATGTTCTTGGATTGTGGTACAATACCAGTAGCAGTGCTTACAAATTCGGGATCATAACCCTGCCAGTCGTCATAGGTAAACAGGTTCATTCCTTGTACATAAATACGCATGCCAGTAAGTTTCATTCTCTTTATTACGTCTGCTGGTGCATTATAAGTAAGTGTCACTTGCTTCATCCGTATGTAATCGGCCTTAAAAAACTGACGACTCCCAGCAAATGAACTGGAACCTCTTGTTTCTGCGTTCGCATTGATCGGACGGGGTACATCAGTAATCTGACCCGGCGTTGTCCATCTGCGAACATAAATTTCTTTTAAAGCACTGAATGCACGACCACCAATTTCGGAAGCAAAATTCACCTGGCCATCGCTTAAAACTCTGCCATACTCATAGTTAAAGAATACATCTAACTCAAACAGTTTATAAGTGAAAGTATTGTTCCATCCTCCAAAATGTTTAGGCAAACTATTTCCTAATATTCTTCTGTCCCCTGCCAAAGCAGTATAAGTTACATTCCCGTTCAGGTCATACCACATTGGACGTCCGGTTGAAGGGTTTACACCTGCATAAGGGTTGGTAAAAATGGAACCAATTGATTCTCCCTTTCGAATATTTGGAGATGCCGGAAGGAAACTCAGTGTGTCATATAAAGTTGTGACCTTATTCCGCTGAAGAGAATAGTTGAAACTAGATGTCCACTTGAAATTTCTGCCATCAAAAACCCTGATCACAGCAGCAAATTCAACACCTCTGTTCTGCACCCTTCCTACATTTTGTGTTATACTGCTAAATCCTGATGAAGTATATAAAGGCCTGTCCAACAAAAGATCTTTATTATCTCTTTTATATACATCCATGGTCAACATAATTCTGTCTCTTAAAAACCCGATGTCCATACCAGCATTAAATTCTTCACGGGTTTCCCATTTAATATTATCATTTCCTAACTGAGTTGGTGTAATGGTGGCAGCATTGTTATAAACTCTGCCTGTGCCGTACAAACCAAGTGATGGAAAGTTTCCGATCTGGTCATTACCTGTTTGTCCATATGAAAACCTTAATTTCAAATCAGAGATGGCAGCAACCGACTGCATAAAATTCTCTTGTTTTGCATTCCAGGCAAATGCAACTGAAGGGAACCATCCCCAACGGAAATTCTCACCGAATCGGGAAGATCCGTCATAACGCATCGTGAATCCAGCTATATATTTTTTATTGAGGTCATAATTGATCTTGGCAAAACCTGACCAAGTAGCAGCCCCTGTCCAAAAACCACCAACAGCAGAAGGGTTTGCAGCAGCATTGACAGTTCTGAATTCAAATGACGGGAATGTATTTCCTGATGCAGACATCTGTTCATTTACATCCTTACGGAACTCAGTTCCAATAAAAGCATTCAGGTTATGTTTTGAATTAAATGATTTAATATAGGTTAAAACATGGTTGGTGATGAAGTTCGTATTCCAGTTACTTAGTTCGGTAATTGTCCCTCTCAATGCAAACCCATCACTGAGCCTCATGTCACGTAAATTCTTGGTTTGAACTAACCTGTAGTCAAGACCAAAAGTGGAACGAAACCTCAGGTTCTTATTAATCTCATAATTTAAAGCCATGTTTCCGACCATCTGGTTGGTACGGCTGTAGTTATCCGCAGATAATTGTCCGGCAGCAACAATATTATGTGATAAAACTCCGGTGATGGTATTCTGCCTGGCACCCGGAGGAAGTGGCAAATTAAGATCGCCTGGCAAACCAAAATACCATCCGTTAGTCCGATAGATCGGATTACTAGGTATGATTAAAGAACCTGAAAAAGCAGGGCTTCCAAGAAAACTACCATCCGTAGTATAAGGAGCTGTCTGATGAAATGAGCTTAACGATATTTTAGATTCTAATGAGATCTTGTTATTAATCTTGTGTGTTAAGGATGTGAGTAAGGTCCCTCTCTTAAAATTTACAGGGTGAACTATCGCATCCGTCTGGTTATATGAACCCGAAACATAAAATGTAGTTGTAGCATTTCCCCCCGACATTGAAAGTTCAAGGTTTTTAATACTACCTGAACCAAAAGCGGCTCTTTGCCAGTCATAAGTCGGAATTAATGAAAGAGAATCATCTTTAGTAGCAAGGTTGGCAACGTTCATTTCCGCAAGGATCTGCGCTTTCCTGTTAGCAAATCCCCCAAAACCGGAACCAGCATTATCCAAAGCTTCCTTACGCATATTATAGTATTCGTCAATGCTTACCATATTAAAATACTTTAATGGTGAGGTTTGGCCGTAAAAAGTGTTGACTGTAATTTTTGTTTTACCTGATCTTCCTTTTTTTGTGGTGATCAATACAACCCCGTTTGCAGCTCTGGCTCCATAAATTGCAGAAGCAGCAGCATCCTTAAGGACTTCAATCGATTCAATGTCATTCGTATTCAGGAAAGCCAGAGGGTTATTTTGGGTATTGTTTGCACGAATATCTGTATTGAGTTGTATCCCGTCTACAATATACAATGGATCATTCCCTGCAGAAATTGACCCCACCCCCCTAATACGAACAGTAATTGCACCGCCTGGAATACCATTATTTGCCTGAACAGCAACTCCGGAAGCTCGCCCCTGCATGGCTTGTGCAAGAGATTGAATGGGTAGGTTTTCGATTTCCTTACCTGAAATCTTTGAAATAGGAGTAGCAATTTCCTTTTTCCGAAGGGTCTGGTATCCCGTCACAACAACTTCCTGAAGTGATTTATCTTCTGGAGTCAAAGAGACATCAATTGAAGTTTGAGCGCCAACTGAAACTTCTCTTGGTGTCATATCAACCGATGAAAATACCAGTGTGCCGGAACCAGCAGGTACCGAAATGGAATATGATCCATCTGAACGGGTGACTGTACCGACCCGAGTTCCTTTTACAACAACGGATGCATTAACCAAAGCTATCCCTTTGTCGTCTGTTACTTTTCCAGTAACTGTTTTTTGTGCCCAAGCCATTGTCACAAGCAATAGCTGAACGGCAACTAATAAGAGGCCTTTTCTCATTTGGTTTGTTTTTAAATTTTGCTAGAAATAAAGAAGAGCTAGAATTCGGATAAATAGCTGCTTATATCTTTTACCCAAAAATTGTTTTTTAATTCAAAGAAATGTCCTTATAAATCAAAAAGCCGCGCAATATAATCTGGAAAGCGATTCAAAAATCAAGTTGTGTAAAAACGACACAAACAGTTGTTTCCCAAAATTCTTTAATTAATGAATCAATATCAATAAAAAGAAAGCCTGCAACCTAATTTTAAGTAGCCGGATATAAAAGCATTTCATTCAAATCATCTTTTAAGTGTGAAATTTTCTTTGGGTTTTTCTGAAATAAACATTGAGATATTCCAAAAAATATTCTCCTGTTTTTTGCCATCAAGTATATAACCCATGGCTTCTATATGCACCGAATTGATTTTCATATTTTCATCTCTTTTAAAAACAGCAACACCACTGAATTCAGTTATTGTAAATGAATCGATTCCCATTTTTACCAGTGAGGATGTACCTGCAACAGAACTCATTAATAATGATCCATCTGTTAATACAACATCCACTTCCGGCACCACACTTCCATCCGGGAAAATATATTTCCCCGTGTAAACCGATAAGGAGTCTTGGGCATTAACATTGACAATTAACATTAAGAAGGAGATAACAAGAGTATACTTTTTCATATATTTTTTTTGTTTTAAAAATAGATTTCAAAAGAAAGTTACGTGATTTTTGACCTAATTAAAGTCAGCATTCAAAAGTTAATAAGTTATACAGTTTCATAAATTACTGCTGAACCCTGTCCGACTCCTACACACATTGTAGCCAGGCCAAACTTTATGTGTCGTTTATTCATTTCATGAATCAAAGTTGTAGATATACGAACCCCGCTACATCCCAGGGGATGGCCCAGAGAAATTGCTCCTCCATTTACATTTACAATTTTGTTATCCAGTCCTAATTCCTTTATACAGGCAATGCTTTGTGATGCAAAAGCTTCGTTTAGTTCCACCAATCCGATATCCTCCGTCTTTAACCCTGCTCTTTGTAAGGCTTTTTGGGTGGCAGGCACAGGACCGATACCCATAATAGAAGGATCAACTCCCGCAACTGCCATCGAAACAATTTTGGCTATCGGTGTTAGCCCATACTTTTTTACTGCCTCATCACTTGCCAGCACCAAAGCTGCAGCTCCATCATTTATTCCTGAAGAATTACCGGCAGTTACGGTACCATCTTTAATAAAAGCAGGTTTCAAAGCAGCCAATTTCTCCAAAGAAGTCTGACGCGGATGCTCATCATGTGTTACCCAACTCACCAATCCATTTTGATTTATTTCTATAGCGGCAATCTCATCATCAAATTTTCGATTTTCTTTTGCTGTAAAATATTTTTCCTGTGAATGCAATGCAAATTCGTCCTGTGCTTCTCTTGAAATATTCCATTGCCTGGCTACATTCTCAGCTGTTTCCCCCATTCCATAAGGGTAATACATTTCGGCCAGCCTTTTATTAGTAAAACGCCAACCCATTGTGGTATCATACATTTCATTTTTTCTGCTCCATGGTTCGCTGGCTTTGGACATTACAAATGGTGCCCTTGACATACTCTCTACTCCGCAAGCAATAATTAATTCGGCATCGCCGCACATAATTTGTCTGCTGCCATCCATAATGGCTTGAAGCCCCGATGCACATAAACGATTTACTGTATTTCCTGCTACGGATGTGGGTAAGCCTGCAAGCAGGGCTGCCATCCTTGCTACATTACGATTGTCTTCCCCACTTTGATTGGCTGCACCGGCAATCACATCTTCTATAGCATTTACATCGATAGTTTCATTTCTACCCATCAATGTCATAATTGTATAGGCCAACAGATCATCCGGCCGGATAGAAGAAAGTGCACCGCCATATTTTCCAATTGGGGTTCGAATGGCATCTATAATGTATACATTTTTCATAAAAAAATATTCTGTATAAGGACTGTTTTAAATAACTGCAATATAATTATTCCCTCCATAGGGGGAAGGGGGTTTCTTATCTTTGCCGGATGCAGAAGACAGAACAGCGAAATATCAGAACTCTTTCATTGGGAGATATTGAAAATTATTTTGAAGAAATCGGCGAAAAAAAATTCAGGGCAAAACAGGTTTACGAATGGCTATGGCTGAAACCAGTCCGGGATTTTGAAAGCATGACAAATATTTCAAAAGAATTACGTCAAAAATTAAATACAGAATTTACCCTCCCTGGTTTGAAAGTAGATACCATTCAACATTCTGAAGATGGCACGATAAAATCCAGGTTCAAAACACATGATGGCCATATGATTGAAGGGGTATTGATACCTACTGCATCCAGGTTTACTGCATGTGTTTCTTCGCAGATTGGTTGCTCCCTGAGTTGTAAATTTTGCGCCACTGGCTATATGGACAAGAAAAGGAATCTGAATTTTGATGAAATCTACGACCAGGTAGCTATCATTAATCAACAGTCAGAAAAAGAAAATGGAAAAAAACTAAGCAATATAGTTTTTATGGGTATGGGTGAGCCCTTGTTAAATTATAAAAATGTTTTAAGGTCGATCGATAAGATAACTTCAGTTGATGGCATGGCCATGAGCCCAAAAAGAGTTACAGTTTCAACTGCCGGTGTGGCAAAAGCCATTCATCAGTTAGGTGATGATAAAGTAAAATTCAAACTGGCATTATCCCTTCATGCTGCTACTGATCAGAAAAGACATGAGATCATGCCGATCAATGACTCCAATAATATTAAGTCATTGGTAGATGCGTTAAAATATTTTTACAAACAAACTAAAAACGAGATCACATTTGAATATATCCTGTTCAACAATTTTAATGATTCATTAAAAGATGCTGATGATCTGATAAAACTTTACCGCCAGGTTCCTGCTGACCTGATTAATATCATTGAATACAATCCCATAGAATTTGCCAAATTTGAAAAGCCGGAGGAAGAAAGAGTAGAGGCTTTTATCGCATATCTTGGAAAACACAAAGCAAATGCCCGTTTAAGAAGAAGCCGCGGAAAGGATATCGATGCGGCTTGTGGACAATTGGCAAACAAATAAGTAATTTCTCAAATTCTTGTCCGCTTATCAGTATCATTTGCCATCTACGAATAAATTCTTAGTTTTGATTAAACTTTATACGCTATCAGTTGTCTCTGGTATAATAAAAAATATAATTATGAAAAAAATAATCTTAAGCCTTTTTGTGCTTACCCTTTCATCAGCTACTCTCCTGGCACAAAACCCTGATAGGAAAATGCAAAACAGGCACAGAGGTCATCATCCAATGGCTCATCAGCAATTAAATCTGACGGAAGATCAGAAAATGAAATTCAAAAGTATGAATGAAGATTACAGGAAAAAAATGATTGAACTGAAAAAGCAGGATGAGATCAGTGTAAAAGAATGGAAAACAAGAATGAGCGAACTAAAGAAAAAACATCATTCAGATATGCAAAACATTTTTACTCCCGAACAAAAAACCAGGATGGAGAAAATGAAACTGGAAAGAAAGCAAATGGCAGAGATCGACGCAAAAGCCAGAATGGAAAAAATGAAATTACATTTAGGACTGAGTAATGAACAAAGTGAAAAATTGTACAAGCAACAAAATGAGATGCAGGAGAAAATAAAGGCCTTAAAAGAAAGCAAATCGATGGATCCTGAAAAAAAGAAAGCAGCATATAAAGAACTCCTGGAAAAAAGAAAAGAATCAATGAATTCAATTTTCACTGATGATCAGAAAAAGAAAATGAAAGAAATGAGAATGCGTCATCCTCGCAGTCATGGAAAGCTTTCCTGATCAAAAAAACACTTTTATGAAAAAAGCCTTCTTTTACAGAAGGCTTTTTATTTAGCTATATTTGCCATTCACTACTGTTGTAAAACAGCATAACCACTTCACATGAAAAAGAAAGCCTCTCCCTTTGACAAGTTTGCTAAAAGGAAAAGCAATGCCGCCATCAAAGAAGAATTCAAACAGGAAAAAAGAAAGCTAAAAAAAGTCAGGGAAGAATATTTTAATAAAAAGAAAGCAGAAGTAAGGGCCCAGCGAGCCGGAATGGGAGTCAAAGGAGAAGGCATTCCCGTAGCTCCGGTTATTTCTAAACAGGTAAAGGAGGAACTGATGCCCCTTAATAAATATATTGCCCATTCTGGTATTTCCGGCCGGCGTGAAGCAGCAGAAATAATTAAAAAAGGTTTGGTAAAAGTGAATGGAAAACTGATCACAGAGCCAGGCCATAAAGTTTTACCCAATGATGAAGTTGTGGTGAATGGTAAAAAAATATTTCTTGCAAAAAATCTTGTTTACATTTTATTGAATAAGCCAAAAGATTACATTACTACTTCTGATGATCCGCAAGGAAGAAAAACCGTGTTGGATCTTATCAAACGGTCAACCCAGGAAAGAGTGTACCCGGTTGGCAGGTTAGACAGAAATACTTCCGGCGTTTTGTTAATAACCAACGATGGAGAACTGGCACAAAAACTCACTCATCCTAAAAATGAAATAAAAAAAATCTACGCCGTTACTTTGAACAAGCCACTTGAAAAAAATCATTTTGATGATATCATCAAAGGAATTACGCTGGAAGACGGGCCGGTTTCTGTAGACGTACTTGCATATGCTGACATGAAAGACAAAACCCAGATTGGCGTCGAAATACATAGCGGAAGAAACAGAATCGTAAGACGGATATTTGAACACCTTGGTTATGATGTAAAGAATCTTGACCGGGTTATGTTTGCAGGACTTACCAAAAAAAATGTGGAGAGAGGCAAATGGCGTTTCTTAAATGAAAAAGAAGTTCGTGATTTGAAACATTTCAGAAAAGGAAAATAAACCC
>CAZOOT010000115.1:0-10211 GCA_964581455.1 uncultured Chitinophaga sp.
ATTTTCGTCCGGAACGAAGCCCGATCCATAATATGTCAAAGGCTTTGGCAAAAACATTTAATGCCAGTTCTTCAACAGTAGAAACGGAATTAAGACGTGGATTTTCTTCGCTGATCGATCTGTATATCAACTCTGATTTTTATATTGATGAAGCAAATGAACGTTGGCAGCAACTGGATGAGCCACAAAAAAAAGACAGGAAAAGAAAAGCAGCCAACCTGATGATCATTGTGGACCAGTTTGAAGAATTTTTTACCAACCCTGAGAATTTTTATAATGAAGCTCCATCACAGGATTCACAGATCGTGGTGAACCTGGTATTGGAAACTGCCCGGATTGCTATCAAGAGAAATATCCCGGTCTATATCGTTTGCACGATGCGTTCCGATTATATCGGGCAATGTTCTGCATTCCGCGGACTACCGGAGTATATTGGTTTTTCGCAATTTTTTGTTCCAAGACTAAAACGTAAAGATCTAAAACAGGTAATTGAAGAGCCGGCAATACTGAGTGGAAATCGGATTTCACAAAGGCTCATTGAACGTCTTGTTTATGATATAGCAGAAGGAGTGGATCAATTGCCGATCCTGCAACATGCACTCAGCCAGATCTGGCTGATGGCCGATCATGGCCGCCAGGAGATGGACCTGATCCATTATGCCATGGTGGGTGGAATGCCGGCAGATGAATTGCCAGATGAAGAACAGGCTCCGTTTCAAGAATGGTTTAAAGGATTGCCTGAAAAAAAACAGAAATATTTTCAGGATACCGGCTTAAACAAAATCATCGAAATTCACGCAAGTGTATTGTATGAAAATGCATGGGAGTACCATAATAAATCCTATCCGGACAGGATTATTACACAGCAGGATGCTAAGCGGATCATTGCTCTCACTTTTAGTTGCCTGACAAAAATTGATAATAGCCGGGCCGTTCGTAACCGGATGACATTGGCTGAACTGACTGGCATCATTAATACTCCCGGGATCAATTCAGAATTGGTAAGCGAAGTACTGAATATTTACCGGGAGGAGGGAAACTCGTTTATCCGGCCTTTCAAAACAGATGATCCGGCTACTCATACAATAACTGAAAACACGGTTCTGGATATCACTCACGAAAGCCTGATCCGTAACTGGGATAAATTGAATAAATGGGCCAACCAGGAATTTGAATTTTATACCACATATCTCGATTTCAGAAAACAAATGGACCGCTGGAAGAACAGCGGGAAGAGCCGGGGCTTTTTACTCCCCATCGGCCCGCTTACCTATTTTGAGAACTGGTACAATAAATGCAAACCCAATGTAGGTTGGATAAAACGCTATTCAGAGATCCAGGAAGATCAGACAAAAGCGACTGCTGATGCTGAAAAAATTTTAACCGATATCCGGGAATTTATAAAACGTAGTGCCAGTAAAGTTGCCATCACCAGGGCTTTTATGAAATACGGACCCCGGCGTATCGCCAGCTTTGTGGCAGTTGCAGCTATGGTGATCTTGAGTGGCTTTTACTGGTATGATGCGGAACAGAAGCAAAATGATAAAGTGATTGATAAAGTAAGAGCAGAAACGAGGAAACTGATGAACAGTAACGAAGTCGGATCCAACATTAAAGCTATTCCTGTTTTAATTGAGGAGCGATATAAACCCGGATCCATGTTGACATATTTATCCGGACTGGGTACTAAAGAAAAGATAAGCCTGGGAGTTGAAACATTAAAACAGTTATTAATAATTGATAAACACGATACCAGTAAAATTAAATCTGATTTAAAGCAATTGATTAAGGAAAGTTTTAAAGGATCAGGTGTAAAAGAATTAGATCCATCGTTTTTATTAACCGAGTTAAACAAGTTTAATACTTTATTGGGATACGATAACTATTATAATCCTTCTGCAGAAACAGAAAATTTACTTCGGGACTTTGTTGATGAAGGTTATGAAGTAGCCACCTTATTTTTCAAATCGAAGGCTTTATACCAGGCAACAATCCCTACAGAATTAAATTATGCTTTACAGTTTTGGATTACGTTTGGCAATGTAACCAGCCAAAGAATTAAAGAGATTCTTCAGTTGTTTTCACCGTTTGAAGGGGAAGAAGGACAAAACATATTTAATGTATATTATCCTAAAGGAAGCAATGAGATCAATGGACGCATTCCCAATGATTTTAATGGAGGTCATCACACGCTGGCTTCCTTATATGCTGCTGAAGGGAATATTGATAAAGTGATTCAATGTTTTGAAACAATAAAGCAAACTGGCCAGAATAATTATTTCACCGGCAGCCTGTTTAATAATTATAATCACATCATGGCCATTATTTATCAATATGGTCATCAGGAAAAAATAGGTACAGTAGTGAAATGGCTGGGTTCAAATTACGCTTCCAATACACCACTGACTATTTATAGAAACGCCGTGATCCGGGCAGGATATATCAGTCATTTATTCCGGGTGAATGTTGAAAAAGATATTATGCGGTCATACAAGGGTTATTTTTTCCCTAATCTCTGCCTGTCAAAACGGGAGGTGTTTAATGCTCTTGCCGATGAATATGAAAAACTGATCAGTGAAATAAAAGTTCCTTCAGATAGAAACTATAACATGGCTATTCAAAAGAAGAGGAGGGCCATGTTTGACAATAAGTATCAATACGATCGCGGTTTGAAAATTGACTTAGTTTACCAGGAAAACCTGCTTCAGGAAGCAGTAGCTTATTTCAGGCAGGTGAATAAAGATTCTCTGGAAGCAGCAATACCTGTTACTCTTCCATATTATAGTGATGGGGTCCGCAACCGTCAATTCAAACGGAAACATTTATTTATTTATCCGGATTATATGGAGGGTTGGTTCAGCTGGACCTATCATTCTGATCTTTTTTTCAATTTTATTAATAAGAATAATCTTTTTGAAGAATTCTATTCTAACCCGGCAGAAATGAGTATGATCCATTTATGGATTGCTAAAGCAAATGAAGAAAAACCGTTTAAAAACGGGGGAGAAGCATTTGATAACAATTATCCACTAAGCGATGATGTGCTCAAACGGATTTTAACTTTAGCAGAAACTCATCCACTGGGTAAAAGCCTTGATCAGAATCTACTCAATCTTATTTTAGCCAAC
This sequence comes from uncultured Chitinophaga sp., assembly GCA_964581455.1. Lineage (GTDB taxonomy): Bacteria > Bacteroidota > Bacteroidia > Chitinophagales > Chitinophagaceae > VBAS01. The sequence continues at coordinate 3,129 of CAZOOT010000115.1, forward strand.
AGGGCATTTGACCAAAACGATTCGCTGTCAGGCATGAAGTATTATAAGCAATTTAATAAAGACAATTTTGCTGCATCCAGGGATAAGTATGAGTATCTTGAAAAAACATTTTTCCTCAACCAACTCAAAAACCTTTGTGTAAATCTTGCTTTTGTTGGCAGGCATAAGGAAGCAGTTGAATTGGCAGAGAAATTTGAAAAAGATCATGAAAAGGCCTTTGCCTATATTTTTATGGCCGAGAAGCTTTACATGAAAAAGACAGATCCTTCGGCATTTGTTTATCTTGATTCTGTTTTTTCTAAATCTAAAGAGATGGACTTTTCACAATTTAGTTTTGGGGCCAACCAGGCAATTGATTACCGCAACAATCTGATCCTGCTCATGTCACGTATCGGGGGCAAACAGCTCAATGCTTTATCAAATAATTTTTATGCTGAAATAATTGAGTCAAACAAGTTTAATGCTGCATTAAGTAAAGTATATGGGATTGCCGAAGAAGGCAATTTTTACAGGGCAAAAACAGCCATACCTTCTACACTTACAGAAACAGAAGAACTGATTGCCCGTGCATTTATTATCTGGCAGGCCTGTCAGAAAAAAGAATTGGAAGAAGGAGGATTAAAATGGCCGGCCATGGATAGATGGTTTACACATGATTTTAATTATATATTTTATTTACCGAATTAATGAAAAAGTTTAACGCTATATTTTTTATTCTATTCATCCTTTTGGTCATGGGTGCCTTTGCCTCTATGGCGCAGAATAGTTATGGATTAATAATAATGGGGGGAGTTGCTTTTATATTTGGGTTACTTTTTATTGCAGAATTCATCACACTATTACAAAATAAAGAAAAAAAGGACCTGTTTAAATTGGCTGAGCCGGCATGCCTGGCCATCATTTCATTCATCTTCGGGATGCGTGTTTTTTATATTCATTTTAATAATGTAGAATTTTTGTTCGGCGCTGCTGCTGTTTTATTGATGTTGGTTTATGTAAGGAAAATGATGATTCGGTATCGGCATTTCCAATCAAAGAACAAAACACTGGCAATGTTGGTACTAATTTTTCATTTCAGCATTATTCTTTTTCTGATTTCGCTTGCACTGGTGCCGTTTGCAGCAAAAACAGCAGAATACTCCGGCATCGCCTCCTTTGTATTTTTAGTTTTCTTTTTAGTTGCCGGATTTTTGAAAAGGGACTTGTTGGCAGAAGGCGAAAAGGTTTCTGCTTTTGCTCTGGTCCAGAAATTTAAAGATCATTCCATCATCATTGTTTCATTGATCATCATGTTCTCTTTCTATGTGGGGTTAACCAAAGTCGGTATCCTTCCGGACATTTATTCAGATGAATATCCAAGGGCATATTTTAAACTGGTGGATAATGCGACTACAGGAAAAGAAAAAGCGGTTGAAGGAAAATACAAACATGAAGAATTCATGGAGAAGTATGAGGAGTTTATGAAACGAAACAGCAAATAAGGTCAGTATTTCAGATTGATCCTGATTTTTTACCAGGAGTTTTTTTTAACTTCTTACTATCCCGTTTTTAATAGTGTTATTAAAATGTAATTAAAAAAATTATTTACATTTTTTAAACTTTATAAAAGTTTATCTTTGTCATAATCCTGCGAATAACAAATTGGGACTTCTGATTAGTCTTATTCCCTGAAGATACAGTCACTATAACTGTACGTTTAACAAAAAAAATTCTACTAATGATTGCAACTGAAATCAATAAATCTACTGTTTATAAATCTTTTGCCTTACACAATTTCAGGCAAATTCCACAGATCACTAAACTTACTGCAGAACAGATAAAAGACATAGAAGTTGTTGGTCATGTACTGCCATTTAAGTCGAATAATTATGTGGTAGATCAACTGATTAACTGGGATAATGTTCCGGATGATCCGATTTTTACATTGACATTTCCAAGGCGGGATATGTTGAAGTCTGAACATTATAAAAAAATGGAAGCCATTCTTGATGCTGGTGGTTCAAAAGACGAAATAAAAAAAGTGGCGAATGAGATCAGGAAGGAATTAAATCCGCATCCTGCCGGCCAGCTGGAGCATAATGTTCCCATGATTGAAGGACATAAGTTGACCGGTATGCAACATAAATACAGGGAAACAGTTTTATTTTTCCCAAGCCAGGGTCAAACCTGTCATGCTTATTGCAGTTTTTGTTTTCGCTGGCCACAGTTTGTAGGAATGGATGAATGGAAATTTGCGATGAAAGAAACGGAGTTACTGGTAAAATATTTCCAGGAACATACCGAAGCAACAGATCTGTTATTTACCGGTGGCGATCCGATGATCATGAAGAATAAAATATTTTCCAAATACATTGATGCGCTTTTAGAAGCGGATATTCCAAACCTTCAAACAATTCGTATCGGTACAAAAGCATTGGGCTACTGGCCTTATAAATTTTTAACAGATGATGATGCAGATGATACACTTAAAACTTTTGAAAAAATTGTAAACAGCGGAAAGAATCTGGCGATCATGGCACATTTCAATCACCCGGCTGAGTTATCAACTGAGGCTGTTCAAAAAGCCATTAAAAAAGTTAGGGCAACGGGAGCACAAATAAGAACCCAATCGCCGCTCATGCGTCATATAAATGCAGATGCAAATGTTTGGGCAGAAATGTGGCGCAAACAGGTAAACCTGAATTGTATTCCCTATTATATGTTTGTAGCCAGGGATACAGGGGCACAACATTATTTTAAAGTACCATTGGTAGAAGCATGGAATATTTTCAGGAATGCATATCAGCAGGTGAGTGGTGTCTGCCGCACAGTTCGTGGACCGAGCATGAGTGCCACACCGGGAAAAGTACAGATGCTTGGAGTAAGTGAAGTGAATGGAAAAAAGATTATGAATTTCCGTTTTTTACAGGGCCGGAATCCGGATTGGGTAGCCCGGCCGTTTTATGCAGAATATGATGAAAATGCTATATGGCTGGATGAATTGAAGCCGGCATTTGGCGAAGAGAAATTCTTTTTTGAAAATGAGTTAAATAAAAATTTTAATGAGCAAATTGACACAGCAGAGCTTACAAACTTCGAATAGTGAAAATGGTATATCAAATCCTAAAAAGCATTTATACCTCAACCCGAATATCATCGGGTTAAAGGAATCACCAACTTTAAGGATCAATCAGCGATGTAAGGAAATTGCAGCTACCGGCAAACATATTTACAAACTTGGGCTTGGCCAATCACCTTTTCCGGTACCTGAACAGGTAGTGAGTGCTTTAAGATTGTATGCACCGGAAAAAGATTATTTACCTGTTCAGGGATTAAAAGAACTGAGAAAAGCTGTTTCCCAATTTCACAGGAAAAAAGATGGAGTGGACATTCTGCCTGAAAATGTAATAATAGGTCCGGGATCCAAAGAATTACTTTTTTTAATTCAAATGATTTTCGACGGAGATGTGATTATTCCCAGCCCGAGTTGGGTTTCTTATTTACCCCAAGCAAAAATAATCGGAAACAATCTTCATATCCTGCATACAAAACCAGAAAATCAATGGAGATTATTACCCGGGGAATTGGATAAATTTTGCCAGGAACATGCAAACCCTCCTTATTTGCTGATACTAAACTATCCGGGAAATCCGGATGGCATCACCTATGGAAAAGAAAATATAAAAGCACTGGCAGAAATAGCAAGGAAAAATAAAATTTATGTTTTGTCTGATGAGATTTACGGACAATTGCATCATGAAGGAAAACATGTTTCCATAGCAAAATATTATCCTGAAGGAACCATCATCAGTTCAGGATTATCCAAGTGGTGTGGTGCCGGCGGCTGGAGATTGGGAACCTTTTCATTCCCGCCTGACCTGCACTGGATGCTGGAAGCGATGAATGCAGTAGCCAGCGAAACCTATACATCTGTTTGTGCCCCCATACAGTATGCAGCCATCCAGGCATTTAATTGCGGTGCAGAAATTGAAAATTATTTATGGCATGTAAGAAAAATTCTTTCACAACTTGGAAAAAAAACCGCATCTATTTTAAGAGAAGGTAACATCCTTGTAAATGATCCTACCGGAGGATTTTATCTTTTCCTCGATTTTACAAAATTGAAAAGCAAGTTAAACAAGAGAGGTATCAATAATGGTGATGAGTTGTGCGAGAGATTACTGGAAGAATGCGGGGTGGCAATATTGCCCGGGGTAGATTTCAATAGGCCTGCGGACGAAATTTCTGCCAGGTTATCTTATGTAGATTTTGACGGAGCCAAAGCATTAAGTGCAAGTTATCGTGTGCCATTACATGAACCGTTGCCGCACGATTTTTTAAAACAATATTGTCCGAATGTAAAAAAGGCTGCACGCCTGATCGTGGAATGGGCTAATCAGTAACAAAGTCCGTGTCAGGTATGGCTGATATAATTTTCCAGGTTATCAATAATAAACTTCTGTTCCTCGATCAGGTATTTCACCAAATCTCCTATTGAAATAACACCTATTAATTTTTCATTTTCCAGAACAGGTAAATGACGGATAAATTTTTCAGTCATGATCCGCATGGCATCTTCTATTTTATAATCAGGAGTAATCGTGATCAGATTTTTGGTCATGATCTCATTCATCCTGGTATCTCTTGAATTTTTTCCCTGTAAAGCGATTTTCCGGGCATAGTCTCTTTCCGTAAAAATGCCAACGGGTTTATTGTTTTCCAATACCAGTAAGGCACTTATGTTTTTTTCCAACATCACTTCCAACGCAATGTATACACTGGTGTCGGGGCTTACAGAATAAATTATTTTACTTTTTGTTTCCAGGATGTTTCTGACTTTTCCCATATCTGAATTGTTTTATTAACTGAATAAGTGATCAGGATTATCGGACTCACTAAAATACTGATCTTTCTTTAAAAAAAATCCTGAATTTGGCCGGTTTCCATGTGAATTTCACAGCATCTTGTCTTATATTCAATCCCTGAATACTTTGTAAATTTGGTATAGTAAATCCGATCAATTTTTTATGAACATGCCAGGCATTATAAAAATAAAAAAGGGATTAAACATCAACCTGATTGGTGATGCAGAAAAAACAATTTCTACACTGGCCTTGCCCGAAACATTTGCTATAAAACCACCAGATTTCACCGGGGTGATCCCCAAATTACTGGTGAAAGAAGGAGATGAAGTACTTGCCGGTACTTCATTGTTTTTTGATAAAGCTAATGAAGCAATAAAATTCAGTTCTCCTGTTAGCGGAGAGGTTGTTGAAATAGTTCGCGGAGAAAAAAGAAAGATCCTGGAAATAAAAATTTTAGCTGATAAAGAAATCAGGTATCACAGTTTTATTAAAGCTGATACGGCCAATTTAAGCAGGGAAACCATAATTGAGTCTTTACTAAATAGCGGTGCCTGGCCACTTATTCGTCAACGGCCTTTTGGGATCATTGCCAATCCGGCTGATAACCCCAAATCAATATTTATTTCAGCTTTTGATTCTAATCCATTGGCTCCTGACCTGGATTTTATTTTTCAAAATTGTGAATCGGAATTTCAAGCTGGTTTGAATGCATTACAAAAACTGACCGAAGGAAAAATCCATTTAAATATAAAAGCAGGTTCCGGTACTTCACCCGTATTTACAAATGCAAAAGGAGTTACAATAAATAGCATTTCAGGCCCGCATCCTGCGGGAAATGTAGGCGTCCAGATACATCATATAGATCCGGTGAATAAAGGAGAAGTAGTATGGTGTGTAAATCCACAGGATGTGTTATTGATAGGCAGATTGTTTATAGATGGCAGACTTGATGCAAGCCGAACAATTGCTTTAACAGGATCAGGAATAAAAAATCCTAAATATTATAAAACGATAGCCGGAATATCTGTAAAGCATTTATTAACCGACGGAGGTTTACATGAAGGCGAAAAAAGGATTATTAGCGGAAATGTGCTGACCGGAAAAAAAATATCACCGGAAGGATATCTTGGATTTTATGACACACAGATCACTGTTATTCCTGAAGGAAACGAACCGGAATTTATAGGATGGCTGAAACCCGGATTTGATAAATTAAGTAATTCAAGAGCATATTTTTCCTGGCTTTTCCCCAACAAGAAACACAATCTTAATACTAATTTACATGGAGAGGAAAGACCCTTTGTAATGAGCGGACAATATGAGGAAGTGTTTCCCATGGACATTTACCCTGTGCAACTTTTGAAATCCATTTTGGTAGATGATATAGAAATGATGGAAAAACTGGGCATCTATGAAGTAGTGGAAGAAGATTTTGCTCTTTGTGAGTTTGTTTGCACATCAAAAATCGAATCGCAGCATATCATCCGTAAGGGATTGGATTTAATAAGAAAAGAATTAGGATAGTAATATCCATAACCGCAACATGTGAAAACTGTTGAAAAAGAAAACGAAAATCTGACAATGTTAAGAAAGAAGGCTTTTCCCCAAAAGAAAAGAACAAAATTGCAATCAGCATTAATGCACAGTACTTGTGCAATAATCAGCCATTTGCCATGTAAAAAAGAAATTGGATGAAAGCACTCAGAAAAATAGTAGAAAAGATAAAGCCCAATTTTGAAAAAGGCGGGAAACTGGAAAAGTTTTACCCTGCCTTTAATGCGTTTGAAACATTTTTATTTGTTCCGGGTGAAACTGCTCCTCCCGCGGTTGCTCAGATAGGGGATGCGATTGATTTGAAAAGATCCATGATCATCGTCGTCATGTCATTGGGGCCCTGTATGCTTTTTGGCATGTGGAATACAGGCTATCAGCATTTCCTTGCATTGGGTATTCATGATTCAACACTGCTGGAGAATTTTTTATTTGGGTTAACAAAAGTGCTCCCAATAATTGTAGTTACATATGTTTCAGGATTAAGTGTTGAGTTCTTGTTTGCCATTATCAGAAAACATAAAGTGAACGAAGGTTTTTTAGTTACAGGAAGTCTTATTCCACTGATCATGCCGGTTGATGTTCCATTATGGATGGTAGCTGTGGCCACCATTTTTGCGGTGATCATCGGTAAAGAAGTTTTTGGTGGCACCGGCATGAATATTTTGAATCCTGCATTAACAGCCAG
>CAZOOT010000116.1:0-2971 GCA_964581455.1 uncultured Chitinophaga sp.
CAACAACAGCCGGAGCATACCGCCGTGTTACAACTTCAACACTTAATGGTGTTGTCTGTTCAGCAAACAGTAACTGTGTAACTGTTACCATCAACCCACTTCCAGTTGTCTCATGTAGTGCCTCACCAGCATTAATTGATATAACTTCTGCAGCACATAATACTCAGATGTCAGTAGACTTTACAGGATCAGCGGATACAAACCCTGATAACTATTACTATTTATGGACTGAAGATGGTGCTGGTTCATTTAATAATAACAATACCAAAAATCCTGTTTATACAGCAGCCGTGGCAGATGCAGGTGGTACCATTAATTTTACAGTTACTGCTACTCATAAGACAACTGGTTGTCAGAAGACATCTGAGTGCTCTGTGAATGTAACTTCAGGCGGTTCTTGTACTATTGAAGGTCCATCACCTGTATGTATAGGATTAACAAATACCTACTCAAGTCCATTACATGCAAACGAAGTAAGTCGTGTGTGGTCAATTTCAGCAGGTGATGCTTCTATAAGCGGATCTTCAACAGGCTTGTCAGTTAATGTAATTGCAGGTTCAACTAACTATACAGTTAGATTAACTATTGAAACATTGAATCCTGATTTTAGATTCTCTTGTGATAAACAGGTAACGATTGAACCATGTCCACCAGTATGCAGTTATACGCAGGGATTCTGGGGTAATAAAAATGGATTGGCATTATTGCCATCACTATTGACAACAGACCTTACAATTGGTCGCCCAGGACGTTCAATAATTATTCCTGCAGGTTCATCTGCCCTATTAAATAGTATGATGCCTGGTGGTAGTACACCTACAAGTCCATTGGCTTTGGGTAATTGCAGGATAGACAATAATGCTTGTTTTTCTACTTATCTATCCAGACAAAACAAAATCAACAACAACCTGTTGTCTCAGACTATCACTTTAAGTCTTAATATCAGGTTGAGCGGCACCTCATTATCTAATATAGCATTGGGATCTGGCTGCATGGTTACCAACAAAGGCTCATTCCAGATAAACCAAAGTGTGGTTAATTACCTGGGAGCTACGGCAACAATTCAGGATATCCTTAACCTGGCAAACGATGTGCTGGGTGGAGTTAAAACTGCAGGGGCAGGTGGCGTTCCAACTGCCAGCGAAATAAATGGAGCAGTTGATGCAATCAATAACGGATTTGATGAATGCCGTATTTATATGGGAAATTGCCCAACCAATGTTACATCCAGCAAATCAGTACCGACTGCAGAAGTTGTAAATGTAGCAGAGAGGTTAAAGGTTTCAGCATATCCAAATCCATTCAGAGAAAATGTTAGGTTTGTAATCTCTTCTCCGGTATCCGGTCAGGCTCAGCTAGAAGTGTTCAATATTGTTGGACAAAGAATACAGGTAGCTTATAAAGGTTATATTCAGGCTGGCGTAAATCAGGTAGTAGATTTCAAAGCTCCTCCTTCAAGTAACAGTAGTCTTATTTATATACTGAGAATTGGAGATAAGGAAGTAACAGGAAAGCTGATCTATATTAAACAATAGAAAAAACCGTTTTTAAAACAACAAGGCTGTCCTTCGGGGCAGCCTTTTTTTATAATTACATTGCAATATCCACCCCAGGCTGTTCTTCAACTTATTTTAAAGAAATATAATCAATCCGGGTATAACTGATTTCAGCTTGTCTGTCCCCTTGAATTCATAATCCTTTTGGTATTTTTAGCATCGTCATTCCCACTAAGTACAAAACAATGTTCCGGCAAACCGTATTATGAATAAATTTTCAAATGAATCCGGTTGTTGGATTTATAAATGAATTATCGAAAAACAGGGTAATAAATTGCTGGATGATTCTGTGAGACCATCGATTTGATGGCTGCTCTGTCCGTATTAATTATTTTTTGAGTTGCCAGTAATTGTATTATTAAATGCTTCGGCAAAACTGGGCACTGGTTGGCATTAATGGGGATCCATTGATATTGCTTTTTCAGTTTCTACATAAACCCCCGTTTTTTAAAAACTATGCAATAGAAGTTTTGCTATACATTCTCTAACATCCCGACCCTATAGACTTGCTTAATTAAGAGTCTTCGTCAAAAATGATTTTTATTACATATTTATCAGTCATTTTTTCAGAATTCAATAATTATAAAAAAGTTTTATATACTTCGGTTTTTTTTGTGGCTTTCAACTCATTTATAAATATTAACTATCAAATCCCAAACATCATTTTCTTATCTCAATTGTTCCAGTATCTCCTGCACCGATACCCTCTTCTTATAATCCGGTTCAAAAAACCGGTATCTTATTGTTCCTTCCTTATTAATAATATATAGTGCCGGCACTGGTAAAAAAGCTTTATCCTTTTGTCCATTTGCTTCTAACAAATCAATATTGGCATTCTTATACCTGCTCACTGTTTTTTCATCCACTTCAAAAGCCACATTATAGGCTTTCATGATTTTCATGTCCTTATCATATAGTACCGAATAGCTGGCATTGGTTTTACCAAGAGTTTTATTAATATTCTCCGGCTTTTCCGGACTGATAGCAATTAACCTTGCGCCTTTTTCTTTTAAAAACATCAATGAATCTTCCAGTTTCTTTAAATGCCTGCTACAGTAAGGACACCATTGTCCTCTGTAAAATACCAAAACGACCAGGCTGTCTTTTATTACATCTTTTAATCTTATTTCTACACCATGCTGATCTTTGGCTTTAAAATCGGGTGCTTTGGAATTGATAAATAATCCTTCTGGTTTTTCCTGTGCATTAATAAAAAGGCTAAGTGAGGTTAAAACAATTAAGAGAAAGCTTTTTTTCATAAAATAATAAATCATGCAGCAAAAATACTGAAACACAATAGCTTAAATGTAATGGAAATGACAGACTATGTTAAGAATGATGAAAAATCGGGATATACAAAAAAGTCTCACTTTTTTAAATAAACGACTGTTTTTATAGTAATCAGGCTTAAAAAC
>CAZOOT010000116.1:2981-10198 GCA_964581455.1 uncultured Chitinophaga sp.
TTTAATTACAGACCTGAATGTCTGTTTTACAGTTCTGGTAAAGAGTAGGATATCCAAAAATTGAGCTTATACCTTAAACCGGGTAACATTAAAAAACATTAGAAAAAAATTGGAGATTTTTTAAAAAAAAACAACTTACACTAGATTTGAAATTCACTTAAACCTTTTCCAATCTCCTCTAAATTTCCATCTTAATTTTCTCTCTGGAAACAATTCGTTTATTAATTTCTACACCCTTTGAAATAAATATTTTTTTATTTCTACCTGGAGACAACTCATTCTAACACCCCTTGAAACCTTACTGGGTTTTGATTTTGATTAGCTGTTAAAATATATTCTAAGAATGTATTCTTTAACTCTATTATATAAAATAAAAATCTGCCAACATTAAACTACTTGTTTCATCCGGGCGGGCAATCTGAAAACACTGACCATTAATTCAAACAATATTATAATCCTACAAATATTTTATCTGATCATACAGGCCCTTCCATTCCGGGTTCATACTGTTTATTAAATCTTCTTTTTTCTTACGGCTTCCGCCTTTTATTCTTTTTTCCTCCGCTATTGCCTCGATTATTAATTCAAATCTCCTGTAGTAAACCAATTTGATGCAATTGTACCTGGCAGAAAAACTATTGGGGTACATTTTTTTCTTATGTTCATACACCCTTGAAGCAATGTTTGATGTTACCCCCACATACAATGCGGAGTGGTTAAGACTGCACATAATATATACCCAGCCTCCCATCTGTTTCATGAAAACTAAGTTAGTTTTATTTATAGTCTGCTTCGGCTTGCCGGCAACAAACTTTCTACTATTACTCTTTCCCCGGCAATCCTCGCAATGACGAAGTCTCTGCGGATTTGAAAATCCCTACCACCTCCAGCGGATTCTCGTCATTGCGAGGCCGGCAAAGAAAAGAAAACAACTTCTATAGTTCAGAAAGGCCGAAGCAATCAAAAGATTTTTTATTCTGTATTTCCAATTGTACTATTTCATTAAAAAAGAATTTAGATCAAGGCTGCGCTATACACTAAAAAAATATCCCATCCCGAAATTTATCGGAATGGGATTATAAATATTGTAAAACGAAAAGTGCTAAAAAGTTTTTTTAATTTATTACATATACCCATCCGGAACCAGCAGTTCTTCCACCGGTTTCAAAAAAGTTGTAATCGATCCAGCTATAACCAGCATCTCCCCAACCTGTACCCCAGGAGTTCATGACCTTATAGGCATTTTTTGTATCGTCATATCCACAGATCACTATACAGTGTGCCAGCATGCCTGAGCCTGAATAATTTTTCCATATAAATCCAGCTGAAGCATTGATAAATGAATTATCTGCAAGCATAGTTACAATAACCGGATGATTTTGTGAGACCATTGATTTTATCGCTGCCCTGTCGGTGTAAACTATTTTTGAGTAACCACTGATTGTGTGATTCAATGCTTCCGATAACTGTGCACTTGTTGGCATTAAAGAACAGCCATTTGTGCTGCTGTATGGCATTGTTGCAAATGTAGAAACCCCTTTAAGTTTTATAAAATCCAATACAGTTTGCATACTGGTACCAGAACCACAATCTGCACTGAATTTTGTTTGGTTATATAAAAATTCCGGGCTGAACACATTGGTTGAATTGTTATAAGAACTTGCATTTGCCTGATAATATTTTTCTGCAGAACGGGCAGCATAACCAATTGCAAAAGGCACACAGGCCCCTTCACTACCCTGGTTTCCTACAGGTGGCATTGTCAAATGAACACCAGTTGAAGGAGGTGGCGGTGGAGGCGGAACAACAGTTGTGTTAACATTAACTGTAATTGATTTTGTACTCTGGTTTCCTGCAGCATCTCTTGCCCATGCAGTTACCGTATGGTAACCGGCAGCAAAATTTGCTGTATTCCATGAATAGCTTGATGAAGTGCTGACAACATTATTATTGATACTGATGTTTACAGAAGTAACACCTACATTATCTGATGCATTCATATTTATTGTCACGGTACCTGTAAGAGAAGCCTGGTCCGTGGGGTTAAGAATATTAACCGTTGGAGAAATTATATCGCCAACAGTGGCATTATTTACATTTACCTGCACTGAGCTGGTTGCTTTATTGCCATTTGCATCTGAAGCTGTCACAGTTAAGGTATGTGATCCGTTGGCTACAGTACCGGTATTCCAGGAATTAGTAAACGGAGCACTACTGCTGCTTGAAATATTAGTGCCGTCGACAGCAAGGGTTACTGATTTTACACCTACATTATCTGTTGCATTCACTGTTACATTTATTACACCGGAAACTGTGGCACCATTTGCGGGGGATGTAATGCTAACCAACGGAGCGGTTGCATCTTTTTTGCCGCCACCACCTGGTGAAGAAGAAACAGGTTTTCCTCTCATTTCATCCATCAAATAAGGATCAGCAAATACCTTTGCAGCAAATTCTGCTGAAACGATAAGTGGAACTTTTGCCACTTTTGCAGGATCATCAGGAATTACACCGGATACTATTTTTGTTTGGGTTTCCTGCTGGTTAACAACAGGCTTATCAGAAAGTTCCTTTTGGCAGGAGGTCCAGAAAATTGTGGCGCCTAATAATACAAACAGGCTTCTACACAATGGTAAGCTTTTTTTCATCGGGTATTGGATTAAAATTTAACAATAGGATACTTCTATAAAATTAAAGAGCTGAAAAACTAATTACTATTTTTTTTGAGATTAATATTTAAAGTTTAGTAATTCTCATCATTTTCGTTCGTAAAAATTCTTAACCTCAATTTGAAAAACACCTAACTTTTTTATGGATTTCTTCCCAATTCGACAAATGATATGCCAGCTTCATAAAAATTAATTGATTATTCATTAATTCCTTAACTAAAAATTCAAAATACGGGTATACGCTTAATTTCAATTAAGTGTATAATGGACTAATCCGATATTAAAAAATGCAGTTTATAATTTCCGGCAGAATCAATTTTGATAATTAGTAATGAAAATGGAAAATGTATGTTGTTTGTCCAAATCAGGAATAAAAAAAATTGCATTAATAAATCATATTATTTTTAAAAACCCCATTGCAAATAAAATTGGAAGAATTTCAATTTCAAAAATCTTCAATTTGAATATTCCCCATGCCCAAAAAGGGAATATCAATTTGATGTTTACTATGTCTCTTTATGAATTATGTGCAAAGGCAAAAAACCAGAAATGAACATATATTGTTCTGCAGTTTTTGCCCACAATTAAAATTGATTATTTTAGCTTCGAAAATAAAGCACATGTCAAATTCGCATTATGAAAAGTGGTTTATAAAAGTACCCATTGGTTTTTTACTGGTTGCAGGCGGTATTTTCTTTATGTATTACAGCCTCAGGCTTCCAGAGGTAAAAGATCACTGGATAACCTACGGATTAGTCTCTGCCATTTCAGTTGCACTGGGTGCACTTTTACTGAGCAGTGCTGCTATTAATAAAATGAAATCAGACCTGATCAAAAAACAAAAGATAAAGCAACAATCCGGTTGAAGAAAAAAAACGTCCTGCAATATTCAGGACGTCTTGACATTAAAATATGTAGTGTTTAGTTTAAACTTCTGAAATCTACTGTCACCAACTTACTTACTCCCGGTTCCTGCATGGTTACGCCATAAATTACATCCACAGTACTCATGGTCATTTTATTGTGTGTAACAATGATGAACTGTGAATTGCTACTGAACTCACGGATCATTTTTGTAAACTTTCCAACATTGGCATCATCCAATGGCGCATCTACCTCATCCAGAATACAAAACGGCGCAGGCTTGATTAGGTAGATTGCAAAAAGTAAAGCAGTTGCAGTCAATGTTCTTTCGCCCCCGCTCAACTGAGTTAAGGATGAAGGCCGCTTTCCCTTTGGTTTTGCAATTACTTCTATCCCGGTCTCAGCAAGGTTTTCAGGGTTTTCCAATACCAGGTCGCATTGATCATCCTCTGTGAAAAGTGTTTGGAAAACTTTTTGAAAATTATCTCTTACCAAATGAAAAGTTTCAAGAAATTTTTGGTTGGCAGTTGCTTCTACTTCCTGTATCGTCAGCATCAAGCTATCCTTGGCACCCACCAGGTCATTTTTCTGCTCAAGGATGAACTCATATCTTTTTTTCATTTCCTGGAAAGCTTCAATCGCAGTAGGATTTACTTCCCCGAGATTTTCCAATCTCTTTTTCATCCTGTCTGTCTTTTCCTGGAGTTCTTCTACCGGTGTATCACCAGTTCTTGCCTCATCCAATATGTCCTCCAGGTTGATCCGGAATTCTACATGCAGCCTTTCTTTCATTCCGGCAAGCTGAAGCTTCACTTCATTTAGTTTATCTTTTATCTCGCCAAGCAAATGTTCCAACTGCTCCTTCTCTTTGATCTTGTGACGAAGCAGGCTTTCTTTTTCACTCAATTGGTTTCTTAAATTGTAATAAGCCTGGTCAGATTCATTCAGCTTCTTTTCCTCTTCTTCTTTACTTTTCATCATGCCGATCAATTCCTGTTCGGTTTGTTCCAATTGCACCGCACATTGTTCGCTTTGCAGTTTGGTTTCTGAAAGTTGCAGCGTATTGTTTTCAATTTGCTTTTTAAGATCATTGAGCTGGTTGGTCTTGAAATCCAGCTCCTGTTTCAACGCATTGATCTTGCTTTGTTGCTTTGTTGCATGCAGGTTGAACTCATTGTACTGGCTGCTGGCTTCGTTATAGTTGGATTCTTCAGATTTAAAAACATTTTCTCCCTCACTTAACCGGGCTGTTTGTACAGATAACTCTTCAATCAGCCATTTCAGATCGTTCCTGGTAGCTTCTACTGAATTATGTGTTTGCTTTATCTGTTCGCTGAGTTCTTCATGACGCTGTTCACTGCTGTTTTGCAGGGCATGCAAGTTTTCAAGTTTATTATGATAGGCAAATACCTGGTTGGTCAGTTCCTGTATTTCAAATTCAGTATCCTTAATTGCTGTTTCCCTAAGATCTTCATTGAATGCAATTACTTCATTGTTCCTTTCCTGGATCTCACTTTTTAATAATTCAACAATGGTATTTTGACCCAGGATTTCTTCTTTTAGTTTTTCAAGGTTTTTTGCCCGGCCTATTTTTTTACCTTCAAACAAACCAATGCTGCCACCGGTTAAAGAGTATTTTCCTTTTACATATTTACCTGACTTTTCAATAACAACAAAGCCGTTACTGTTTTGCATAGCCTGTTCATTTTCTGCAATGATCACATTTGCCAGCAGATGCCTGGCCAGGCTGCGGTATTTTTCATCCACTTCTATTACATTCAAAGCAGAAATTGCACCATTGAGATCAGATGAAGAATGCAATTCAATAGTGGCCTCATTTAATTTATCCAGTAAAAAGAAATTGGCTTTGCCTTTTTTATTTTCATCCAATAAATGCACAGCCTGCAGCCCTTCCTGAAGATTATTAACTACATAATAGTTCAAATAAGGTTCCAATACATTTTCCAATGCGGTTCTGTATTCTTCGTTAACATAAATAATATCTGATAAAATGGGAGCTGTGTGGTTCCAGGATGGATTATTGTGTAAGAATTTTACACTGTCAGGGTAACCTTCCATTGAATCAATCAAACTTTTCAAAAGGTCATGTTCATTTTTTCTGGAATCTAATTTCCTGGTTTCTTCAGCCAGCTTTGATCTCAGGTTTTCCAATACGGATTGTGTCTGGAGTATCTGATCCTTTGTATATTCCTGGTGCTTTTGTAATTGCTCAAGATCTGTTTTCTTAATTTTTAATTCTTTTTCCCTTAGGTACAAATCATCAGCAAGTTGTTTACGCTGGATATCTCTTTTCCCTCTTTCCTCTTCTATCTGTTGAATTGCCCTGCTCAGGTTTTGAATAGAAGTATCGGCCACTGCAACTTTTTTCTCTGCTTCAAACTGGTTACGTTGTACCTGTTGATAACCCGAACGCAATGCATCCACCGCTACCCGTTTTTCATCCATCAGCAGCCTTTGAGAGTCCATTTTTTCCCGAAGATCCGCAAGTTGCCCGCTGAGGGTTTCAAATATTTTTTCTTCTTCATCCACCTGGGATTTAGAAAAAGAAATACTCTCTTCAATACCCTGAAGTTGTCCGCTTGCTTTCTGTAAAAAATCCTCTAACCCACTCTCTCTTTCTTTTAAGTGTTCCAGCCGTTGTGCTGTAAGATTTTTATTATTTTCTTTTGTTCTTACAGTTTGCAACATGGCATTGAAATCATGTTGCATTGTCTGCAATTCCTTTTCCTTTTCAATAAATCCAACTTTTTCCTGCTCAAGTGCAGCTTCATCTACTGCAATTTCTGTTTCCAGTTTTAGCCTTTTGTCAGATTCAGTCTCCTGTTGCGCATTCAGTTCTTTAAATGTGATATTGAAACTTTCCAATGTTGCTTTGGCAAGTTCCACACTTACTTCCCGGTAATCTTTTTTTACTTCAAAATATTTTTCTGCTTTTTTTGCCTGGTTCTCCAGCGCTTTCAATTGGTTATTGATTTCAAAAATCAAATCCTCGATCCGTGCCAGATCCTGTTCTGTGGCATCCAATTTTAGTTTCGCTTCTTTTTTCCTTGTTTTGTAAATAGAAATTCCGGCAGCCTGTTCCAGCATTTTCCTCCGGCTATTTTCCTTATCCTTGATCAGGTCATCAACCATCGCTAATTCAATAATGGAATAGGAATCGGTAGAAACACCGGTATCCATTAAAAGATTTTGAATATCCTTTAACCGGCATTGAACATCATTCAAACGATATTCACTTTCCCCGCTTTTGTAAAACTTACGGGTTATGGTAACGGTATTGAATTCTGTTGGAAGCAGGTTTTTGGTATTTTCAAAAGTCAGACTCACTTCTGCCAAACCTGAAGCTGAACGGGATTTGGACCCGTTAAATACCAGGCTATCGAGGTTTTCGCTCCTCAGGTGGCTGATCTTTTGCTCCCCAATTACCCATCGTATACTGTCTACAATATTTGATTTACCACAGCCATTTGGGCCTACAATTCCAGTGATATTATCATCAAAATTGACAACAGTTTTATCAGCAAAGCTTTTAAACCCCTTAATCTCAAGACTTTTTAGACGCACAGATTACTATTTTATAGCGGCGAATATAGTCTGCAAAAAGCAATTGTAAAACAATCATTTATTCACAAGCATGAATAAATACGGGGATAATATGATATA
>CAZOOT010000117.1:0-10177 GCA_964581455.1 uncultured Chitinophaga sp.
TGCAATTGATGTATATGAACCAAGATGCCGGCACTGTTATAATGAGAAAAAAAATTGAGTGCTTTAATTCATATATGGACCCTTTTTAAAAAAGACCTTTTACTGGAAGTAAGGCAGCAATATAGTTTTTACGGCATATTGTTATACATCGTAGCTACAATTTTTGTTTTGTATATGTCCGTAGATCAGCCTGAGGCAAATGTATGGAACGGGCTATTCTGGGTTATTCAATTGTTTATCTGTATCAATGCAGTTGCAAAAAGTTTTTTACAGGAAAGCCGCGGCCGTATGCTTTATTTTTATTCTGTAGCCGGGCCGAAAGATTTTGTATTGGCAAAACTCATTTTTAATTCTGTATTAATGTTGCTGATGAGTTTGTTAAGCCTGATCCTTTTTACGCTTTTTCTAGGCAACCCGGTACAAAAAGCACTTCAATTTATCGGCCTTGTTTTTCTTGGTGGCTGGGGTTTATGCCTGGTATTTACATTTCTTGCTGCAATAGCAGCAAAAGCACAGCAAAATGCAGCTATCATGGCAATATTGGGATTTCCGATAATCATTCCCCAGTTAATGTTATTGATGAAACTTTCAGGCACTGTATTTTCTTCTAATACAGTTATTCCGGTTGCTACTGTTTTATTGGTAATTGCTCTTGATATTTTGGTTATTTTTCTCTCAGTTATCCTCTTTCCTTTTTTGTGGAAAGATTAAAATGTGTTGTAAAGGCATATTGTTTTTTCATTAAATGAATTTTACATCATTGTCCTAACTCTTTTTACTACTTAATTGAATTGCCCTATTTTTGCTGCACTTTTTTTAAACGATTGCAGCCTTTTACAGACTGCCTCCCCATGGCCCACTATAAAAATTATATGCACAAATCCTGGTGGAAAGTTTTGAGTCTTGTTTTGCTGGTTTATACTATTGTTGCCGGTTTGTTGATTGATGTGCCACGTCTCCCTCAGTTACAGGAAACAATCAGAAATTTATTTTTCCATGTTTGCATGTGGTTTGGAATGATGATCCTCTTTACTGTTTCTGTAGTTCAGGCAATAAAATATTTAAGGTCAAATAAATTGGTTCATGATATTGCTTCAAGGCAATATGCAACAGTGGGAATAGTGTTTGGTTTACTTGGTTATCTCACTGGTACCATCTGGATGAGTTATACATGGGCCGACCCGAACAATCCCGCCTATGCTTCTTTCAGTAGTATTGCCCGTGAACCAAAACTTATTGGTGCTGCTATCGCTTTACTGGTGTATGCGGCCTATCTTGTTTTAAGAGATTCAATTTCTGATATAGATAAAAAAGCAAGGATCAGTTCAGTATATAACATTTTCGCCTATGCCATCCTTTTCCCTTCCATATGGATACTACCAAGAATGCTTCCCAGTTTACATCCGGGCAAAGAAGGTAATCCGGCTTTGAATTTTAATGATATTGACAGTAATATGAGGCTGGTATTTTACCCTGCCGTAATAGGGTGGACACTTTTAGGCGTGTGGATTGCAACCTTGAAAATAAGATTAAGAATTGTTCAGGAACAAAAACTAATGCAATGACAAAAATAAAAGTTATATTCTTGATGTGTTTTTTTACAGTATCACTAAATGCACAGGATGTTAAGATGGCTGATGCCATGAGGGATAATGGAAAAATTTATGTGGTGATAGCAGTAATGCTGACAATTTTATTGGGTATTGCAATTTACCTTGTGCGGCTTGACAGAAAAATTACTAGACTGGAGAAAAATAAATAAACAAAAAGTAAATCTTAAATTCTTGCTTATGTCTGAAAATAGTAACTATAGTTTTTTTGAAGCGGTTGAAAAAAGTTTTGACAAGGCTTCCAAGTTTACCAAATGGGAAAGTGGGATACTTAACCAGATCAAAGCCTGTAATGCGGTGTATAGGATGCGATTCCCAATTAAAAAAGATGATGGAAATATTGAAGTGATAGAAGCTTACCGGGTTCAACACTCTCAACACAAAACCCCCTGTAAGGGAGGTATTCGTTTTGCAGCCGAGGTAAACCAGGATGAAGTAATGGCGCTTGCAGCCTTAATGACTTTTAAATGCGCCATCGTGAATGTTCCTTTTGGAGGAGCAAAAGGTGGAATAAAAATCAATCCTAAAAAATATTCTGCATACGAATTAGAAAAAATCACCCGCCGTTATACGGCGGAGTTGATTCGTAAAAAATTCATAGGTCCGGGTACAGATGTACCGGCACCTGATTATGGAACAGGCGAAAGAGAAATGGCCTGGATACTTGACACATACTCAGCAATGCATCCCGGAGAAATAGATGCAGCAGGATGTGTAACCGGTAAACCTGTAACACAAGGAGGTGTTCGTGGCAGAAGAGAAGCAACAGGATTAGGTGTTTTTTATGGCATCCGTGAAGTTTGCAATATTCCCGATGTAATGAAAAAATTAGGTTTATCAACTGGTGTAGGAGGAAAGACAGTTATCATCCAGGGATTGGGAAATGTTGGTTACCATGCAGCAAAATTTTTCCGTGAAGGAGGCTCTAAGGTAATCTGCCTTGCAGAACATGACGGCGCTATATACAATGAAAACGGATTAAATGAACTGGAAGTTTTTAATCATAAAAAAAATACTGGCTCTATAAAAAATTTTCCTGGCGCAACCAATATTGCAACCAGCGCAGAAGCTTTGGAAATGGAATGTGATATTTTAATTCCTGCTGCTTTGGAAAATGTTATCAATGGTGAAAATGCATCCAGAGTAAAAGCCAGGATCATTGGTGAAGGTGCCAACGGCCCTTTAACTCCTGAAGCAGATGAGATCTTTATCAAGAAAGGGACCCTGGTTGTACCAGATATGTATTTGAATGCAGGTGGTGTAACTGTGAGTTATTTTGAATGGTTAAAAAACCTAAGCCATGTACGTTATGGAAGAATGGAGAAAAGGTTTACGGAAAACTTGAATTCTCATATTATTGGTACAATAGAAGACCTGACTTCAAAAAAAGTAAATACAAGATCAAGAGAGTTTATTTTACATGGCCCGGATGAAGTAGATTTAGTCTATAGCGGATTGGAAGAAACAATGATTACGGCTACCAATGAAATTATGAATGCCTGGAGGGAAGATCCGAATATTCCCGATATGCGTACAGCTGCTTACGTAGTAGCCATTAACAAAGTTGCAACCAGTTATGTGGAGCTAGGCATATTCCCATAGCAGAACCAAAACCAACTGTTTTAATCCCATTTCGAAAATCAGGAATGGGATTTTTTTAATAAATATTTTTTTAAACGCTGATTGCAGTTCAAGTATAAATTCTTCTTTTCTTCTAAAATCATGTTAAAACAAATATTTCAACCTGTATTTTATGTTTTATGGCCCGATACTTAGACTAATCATGATATTATTAAAATTTTAAAACGAAATAATATGAAAACACTAATTTTTACTCTAATAACCGGGCTGATTTTATTTTCCTCCTGTAAATCGGGATCAATTAAGGATCCTGAATTTCGCAACATTCAGAACGTACGTCTTATATCTGCGGGTATATTGCAGTCTGTAGCCGGAATTGATCTTATTTATTACAATCCAAATAAGTTCAGCGCTCAATTAAAGGATTTACGGGGAGATGTTTATATTAATAATTCCTATTTCGGAAAATTTGAAGTTGAAGACAATGTTCAAATGAGAAAAATTTCCGAATTCATGATTCCGGCAATTATTAAATTAGATATGATTGGCATTGTTAAAAACCAAAGAGATCTTTTGAAAAATAAAGAAGCACTGGTAAGAATAGAAGGAACTGCCAGGGTTCAAAAAACAGGTATCACTGTTTTGGTTCCTATAAAGTATGAAGGTGTACAAAATATTGAACGACTAAGGTCCCTGGTTTCCAGGTAACTTGTTTTTTAAAAAAAATCTCCGGCTTTTGCCGGATTTTTTTTGCCCTATTTAAAATTTTTATTCATTGCGGTTTTCTAAAATTATAGTTTTAACTACACTTATTTAGATCAGCTGGTTAATAATGATTGTGTATTCCTGAATACAATGTGTTAAATGAAAAACAAGCGAAACAGCTAGTTTTTAGTTCTTTAAAAAAAAATTGTTCTTTGATTTAACAATTGAAATAAGTCTGGCACTCTTTCTGACTTATAGTATAGTACAAAACAGATTTATTCAACTTAAAAATCTAAAATCATGAAAAGAATTTTTACAATTTTTACCTCAGTAACAGTAATGGCAACTGTACTGGTAGCATGTACCAATAGTTCAGGAATGAAAGTTTCCCCAAACGAACTGGCACAATACAATGCCTGGAAAGCCGAAAATGAAAAGGCTGCAATAAAGAAAGTTCCGGCAAAACGTCAAGTAGATTACCAAAGTCCAAAAATGGTATCGGAAACTCAAAATCCAGCTAAAGCTCCTGAAAAGACAGGATGGAGTAAAGCCGCTAAAGGTGCTGTAATTGGCGCTGGTTCCGGAGCAATACTTGGTGCAGTAATTAACAAACGTAACCGGGCAGTGGGTGGAGTAATCGGTGGTGTTATTGGTGGCGGTGTTGGTTATGGTGTTGGCCGTAAAATGGATAAAAAAGATGGCCGGTCTTAAAACTAAAAAAGCTTGAGGCTGTCGTATTATACAGACAGCCTCTTTTTATAATTCAATTAAAAGTTCAAAAAAAATATCATTTCAAATCATTTCCAAACCGGAAAATCCTTTAATACTTTTAATTCATTTCCTGATTTTTCCCAGCCAAAGATCTCCTCCCCATTTGTAATAATAAGGAAAGAACAAGGAACTGAAACATGATATCTTAAAACCTGTTCAAATACTTTTTCATTCAGGATAACATCTTTTGCCTTGCACTCTATCAGCATCCAGGGTTGATGATCCTTGTTGTAAACAAGAATATCAAACCGCTTTTTCAATTCACCCAATTGAATTTCCTTTTCCACTGCAATCAAGCTTTCAGGATAATTCATTTTTTGGACCATGAATTGAATAATATTCTGTCTTACCCATTCTTCATTGGTCAGCATAATCCACTGCTTACGTACAGGATCAAAAATGAATTCCCCCCCCCCTTCGTTTTTAATTTTATAATCAAATTCTGGGTATTTAACTTTTATCATCATGTAAAATTAATTGAGTTAAATTTACCTATTGAATAAAAAATTAAAAGCCATTTGTAATTTCAGGAATTATGAAGACAAAAGAAGATATAGTAAAAGATTGGTTGCCCCGTTATACCGGAAAGCAATTGGAAAATTTTGGTAAATATATTTTGCTTACCAATTTCAGCAATTATGTTTCTCTTTTTGCCAAATGGAACAAAGTAAAAGTTACCGGGCTGGACAAGCCCATGCAATGTGCAACAGCCGGAGATATCTCAATTATAAACTTTGGAATGGGAAGCCCGGGTGCTGCTACTATTATGGATCTGCTGACAGCTATCCAGCCGAAAGCTGTTTTGTTTTTAGGAAAATGCGGAGGTCTTAAAAGAAGAAATAAGATCGGCGACCTGATATTACCGATTGCTGCCATTCGTGGTGAAGGTACCAGTAATGACTATTTCCCCCCGGAAGTACCGGCACTTCCGGCTTTCGCCTTGCAAAAAGCTGTATCTACCACTATCAGAGATATTGGAGTTGACTATTGGACAGGCACTGTATATACAACCAACCGGCGGGTATGGGAACATGATGTGGTTTTTAAAAATTACCTGAGAAAAATCCGGGCATATGCAATAGATATGGAAACTGCTACAATATTCACAGTTGGATTCTATAATAAAATTCCTACCGGAGCCTTATTACTGGTAAGCGATCAACCCATGATACCTGAAGGTGTAAAAACTCAGGCAAGTGATAAAAAGGTTACGGCAAAGTTTGTAGATGAACATTTAAAAATCGGCATTGAATCCCTAAAACAATTGCTGAATAAAGGCATGACAGTACGGCATCTGCGGTTCTGAATACAAAATTCAATTGCTAAATAACTGCGGAGACAAAGAATCAAACATATCCGGCACTTCTGTATAAAAAAAAGCAGCACTTCTTCTTTTTGAATAAAGTAATTTTTTTAGCTGCTTTCCCAATTGCTCTCTGACAGATTCGTCTTCCTTCAGTTTTATATCAGCAAATTCAGTAAAATCGGATGATGTATTTGGATTATTAAAGACATAAGCATTAATTGTTCCTCTAGAATTCTTCTCTAAATTTTCTTTATCAAAAAACAGCATGTCAGTTGTTTTATCGGGAAAAAGACCTGCCGATGCAATCTTCCAGAACCCATCATCTTTTTTCATTTTGTATTTATAAAAATAGACCCATCCGTTCTTGTTTTTAAACCTGGCTGAAATACTATCAACAAACAATAATGAATCGGGCCTTGAGAAAACAGAAAGGGAAAGTAGTTTGCTTTTTGCAAGATCTGTCCGATTTTTATAAGCTTCCGGAAACCTATCCCCCATTTTCATTTTAATCAAATCTGTATATAGTTCATAACGATATTCATCCAGTTTTGCAAAATAGCTCAGTAAGGTATCAGGAAATTCTTTCCCGTTTTTTAACAGCAAATAAAATGTGTTATACATTAATCTTCGGTCGCCAGATGACAACAAATCACTAATAAATGAGTTGACAATTGGCTTTGTTTTCTGAAAAGGAAGCAAAAGTGTAGCATAAACAATCAGCGATTCATTTCCTTTATCAAAATCATTTTTTATGTAGTAGCTGAAAGTTTTTACTGCCTTTTTATCTTCAATGGCTTTTTCAATTGCTGCTTTCTTCTCTTCCACCGCCTGCTTTTTTAATGCTTGTCTAGCTTCAATATGAAATTTGCTGAAATAAGCCTCATAATCATCAGCAGTTACAAGATTGCTGTCCACCAGTGTTTTCAATAATCGCATCACCGGCCATTTATAATCATCCAGATTCAGAAGCGTTAAAATTTCAGGTAAGATTGTTTTAGTCAGTAATAATGAATCATACAATTCATCCAAAAAATTTCCATTACTGACACCTGACAAATAATCATTTACAGAACTAAATGAAGAAACTGAAGGGGAAAAAGTATAGCTGTTTGTCACATCATCAATAACAGGGGGTTCTATACTGATGATATCCCTGAATAAATTATAAGCATATTGCGTTTTTTGCTTTAACAATGCTTCCACAGCAGCATTTTGTACCTGGATGGTATCATCTGCTGCATCATAAATTTTTTTTAGCAGGTTTGCACTTTCTGCATTTTTAATACTCCCCAGCTTTTGGATAAAACTAATCTTCCTTTTCAGATAATTTTTTTCATTCCAGTTAAAAGAAAGGATAGCTTTCTCCAGCATCGGCAGGTCGGTAGAATCAAACTTCACCTGGTTCACCGAAAGAATTGCGTTATTCCTGACTATACTATCTGAACTGCAGAAGTCATTAAAAAATATTTTTGATTTCTTTTCAAATGGATTAATTCCATTCAATGTATCTGAGGGTTGAAAGTTTTGAAAAAATGTATTTACAAAACTGCTGGGAGCTGTCAGGGTATCAGTTTGTGTCAGGAGTACAAACCCAATCCCGTTTTTATAAAAAGATTTGTACCTGATAAGCCGGCTGCTATTGGTATCAGAAAGCAATAGCTCCACTACTTTCATATTGTCTGGAAGAATAAAACTTTTTTTGGTTCTTATTATCCAGGAAGAATCCTGAGCGTTTAAAAAATTGATGTTGTCCTGATTCAAGGCAGCACTGTCTTCTGAATAAAAATATTTGGAAGATTTATAAAAACTAACAAAGATGGCTTCACCCGTTGAATCGTTTTTTATTAACCTGCTCCTGAAGCTTTCAGGATCAAAATACTCTTCATCGATACTCTCATCTTTAATATAGGAATATTCATCAATCAATTCCTTCTTTTCCTTTTTTAATTCCGGGAACCAGGTGGTTGATACTGTAAACGAAAGTGCAGAATCATTTCTCTCAGAAAGTTCGTTATAGAGCAGTGGTTTTATCCCGAATGAATTTAAAAACCGGTTCATACTTTCATTTTCACTCTTGCTATGAGTAATCAAAGAATAGTAATGCGGGCCCTGAATAATATAACGGTTTTTAAATACGGAACCATCCTTATGCCTGTAAATACAATCCAATGCGGGATAACCTTTAAAAATTAATTGCTTTTTGTCTAAACGTTTGCTGATAAACTCAGATGAAGCAAAGCTTTCATCCATCAGGTTCAGATCAAATGTGTCTTCTTCAGCAAAAGAATAATTATGAATATCTTTTCTTAAAACCGAGAAATGTGTAGCAGTGTTTTTTTCATCCGATTCATATTGCATTAATTGACCAAGGCTCACATGAGGTTCGCTTGGGAATTCAACACTAAACCCCCCATAAGCCGGTTGAAAGTTATTCCATCCCCCATTTTTTTGTTCCTTTAATTGAATACTACTGAAAAACTTTGATGCCTCTTCGCCATACCTGACATAATCACCATTACCACCCATCCTGAAAAATAAAACCTCGTAAGGTGTAATGAAAATATGATATCGCTGATAATCGCCTCTTCTTGTTCTGTTGGTAATATCAAAACCCCGGTAACCATTTCTTGTGATCTCTGATTTAGTTAAAATTTTTCCCGGAACATTCTCATATAAAACACTATCAATTTTTTTTGCCACCTGATCTACTGTATGCCCCCAGAACCTGCTATTTGTCTCAATTCGGGTCACCATATAAAAGCTTCCGTTGGCCATATCAGCAAATTGCTGCTGATCTATCAATCCATTTTCAAAACGGAAAAGTTTGCCAGGAATATCCACTTTAAAAAATCCATCTTCAGATATTTGTGAATAAAAATTTACCGGAACCCTGACTTTTTCCAATTCCTCTTTATGACGACTATCTCTTTTCCCCATAAATATGGGACGAAGCCTGTATCCTTTTTTTCTCAATAATTCAATCACTCCTCTTTCGCCAGGAAGATGAGCCGCCCCTACCCCAACAAATAATGAATTTTTTTTAAGAATGGAATCAATAGAATTTGCCTGGATCTCATTTCTCCGGTAAAGAAATTTTTCATCAAAAGCATCTGACTGGCTATTCAGTTTATTAATTGAGTCTAAAAGATCCAGATCACCCAAACGATATGCTTCCTGTAGTTTATGCAGCGAATATTCTTCGTCATAATCAAAACTTTTTTCTTTCCTGCTCACTTCTATTGCAGCATCTTTATATGCTTCACCCATCAATCGCATACTTTCAGCATATTCTTCAACACCTGCTATTTTTTTTCCTAACCGTTTTCCCGTTTGATAAATATACAGATCGAGATAAGTGTCTTCTTCAAAATCGCTTCCCCTTCCAGAATTATTCCTATATAAAAGGTTATTGATTACTGCAGGTTTCATGAATAAAGCCAATTCAAGTTTCTTTTCATATTTCCCGATCCGTAAAGTTTGAATAGTAAAATAGTCTCTGGGCATTTCTGCATTCCATCCATTCTGCCCTTTTGGGTATTCATCATATGCATTCAGGTCATATTCATTCATACCCTCCTGCCATGATTCCGGATTGTTTTCCAGGGCTACCACTTCTGCATTCCTTATTGCCACATAAAAAGAATCGGATAAATGAAATGCCAGCTTGCTGCTGACATGCATGGTACCAAACAGATAAGAAGGTTTTTTAAGTCCGTTGCCACTGATCTCCCAAAAAATACTTGGATACTTTTTAGTTTTGACCTGGCCAAACGTTGTGGTTGAAATTAGAATTAAGGAAATCAAGGCCAGGATGCGGTTCATAAATAAGAAATGGAGATTTTAGGTTTAGATTTTAAGATGCCCAAAAGGCAGGTTAGCATAAAATTATATCAATACTGCAGCTTTTTGTAATAAAAGAACCCTAAATAGTCTTTAAATCGTTTGAAAAATGTGAAAAACAAAGAGAAATCGCTGGATGAATTAGCTTACCTTTGCCCACTTTA
The DNA here is from genome assembly GCA_964581455.1 of uncultured Chitinophaga sp. Lineage (GTDB taxonomy): Bacteria > Bacteroidota > Bacteroidia > Chitinophagales > Chitinophagaceae > VBAS01. Next base: position 9,978 of record CAZOOT010000117.1, read on the forward strand.
AAACTGAGTGAACCTGCCCGGCGCCGTAAGGCCGGATTGGATTCTAAAGATCTCCCTTCCCCGGTTTAGTTGATACCGGTCAAGTCACCAGTAAGTATAATCATTAAAAAGTTAAATAGAATTATTGTTGCAGAACAGAGCCCATCGCTTTATTCAGGATAAACTTGCAAGAAGTGATGCTCAAAGATTCAACAGCTGAC
>CAZOOT010000118.1:0-10092 GCA_964581455.1 uncultured Chitinophaga sp.
GATAGTTCTTTGAATGCTGAATAAAAGATGGTAGCAGGTCTACCGCATACGCTGTGCAGAAAGAGTATGCAAACCACCTGAAGGTGCTGTGATCAAAAGTCATGGTGCTGAACGTTCAGGTAAAGATGCTGTACAAACAGTATCAGGTACGTGTAAAGAAGCTGAACGAAAGTAAACCGACTGATGAAGTGTCGAAACGGCTCCTTGTCATGCATAAGCCAAAGTTCCCACGACTGAGGCGACAAACTGTAACGGATAATCTGCTTACTGGTTACAGGCTGACCGGCATTAAGGCGGCAGGAGCTTTACACGGGCTTTTATTCGGAACGTGAGAGGTTTCCTTGTTGATGCGCCAAAAGCTTTGCAGGAAGGTTTTTTTTAGAGCGACTGTTCAATAAAAATTTTACAGTTCATACTGCAACTCAATCACACTATAGGTGTGAGAAGCAACAAGAAGCGTCGGACGAAGCCATAGTAGCGGAGAAGTTTCTGTAATGGAGATGGAGCGAAGGGCTTCGGTTATCCAGTCACAGTATTTTAGAACAACCATTAAAATGGGAGGATTGTAAAAGAAAATGACAAAGTCATTACCTATTAGTAAGCGGATGGTGTACAACAGCTATCTGAAAGTGATTGCAAAAGATGGAAGTGCAGGAATAGATAAGCAAAGCATTGAAATGTTCAATGAGAATTTGTCGGACAACCTGTACAAAATCTGGAATCGCATGACATCGGGTAGTTATTTTCCGCCACAGGTACGAACAGTATTTATTCCCAAGAAGCAAGGCGGTAAAAGACCATTGGGTATTCCTACAGTCAGCGACCGCATTGCACAAGGTGTAGTAAAAGATTACTTAGAATCGATTGTAGAAACAACTTTTAATTCAAGTTCTTTTGGATACAGGCCGGGCAGAAGTGCACATGATGCAATCAAACAATGCCAGGACAACTGTATCAAACATGCCTGGGTGATAGATGTAGATATAAAAGGGTTCTTTGACAACATCAGTCATGACATTATGTTGCAACAGCTACAACAACATACCCAAGAGAAATGGGTATTAATGTAAGCAGCACGTTGGTTGAAAGCAGGTGTAGAGCAGGAAGATGGAAGTATAGCAGCAAGGACGAAAGGCACACCGCAAGGTGGAGTTATCAGTCCGTTGTTAACTAATATTTATCTGCATCATGGCTTTGACAAATGGATGGATGAAGTAAATCCGCAAAACCCTTTTGAAAGGTATGCAGATGATATAGTCATTCATTGCAGCAGCAAAGAAGAAGCCGAACAGTTACTGGAAAAGTTGAAAGCGAGGATGCAGCAGTATGAATTGGAACTGCATCCAGAAAAGACAAAGATTGTGTATTGCAAGAATTATCAACGACAAGATAAGCATGATAACAACAGCTTTACCTTTTTGAGTTATAGCTTTCAGCCTAGAACTATCAGAGACAAGTTCGGAAGAACAAACAGGATAGCGGTGTTCAGTTGTGCCATTAGTCAAATGGCAAAGAAAAACATCAGGAAAGTGTTAAGAGAAATACTGAAGCCACATATCAGTCATGTGAAGTTGGAAAAGTTTGCAGCACGGCTGAATCCGAAAATCAGGGGTTGGATTAATTACTACACTAAGTTCAACAGGGCGATAGGACTCGATGTGTTTTATTATCTGAATGAACTGATACGTCAAAGGATAAAGAACACTTACAAGATAAGGGGAAAAGAATGGCTGTATGATAAGTATCATACAATACAATCAGCTAACCCTGACTTGTTTTATCATTGGCGATTGGGAATAAAAGCATGATTGGATAACAAGAGCCGTATGAGTTGAGATGCTCAAGTACGGTTCTGTGAGAAGCTTGGGCTGAAATGCCCTTGCTTACTCGACTATTGAAGGATGAACCGTGGATGGGGCAAGGGAATAATTTTTTTAAACTAATGATGATTTTCATTCAGGACAGAAAGAAAATTAATATTCTTTTTTATTGCCTGTACAAATATAATATCATTTTGTATTCAGTCCGGAAGAAAGTGGCCAGTAACTGGTTTAAAATATCGGAAGAGGTTTGTAGGATAATTGTGTCAATAATAATTGGCGAAACAGCCCCTATTATTTTTATCAAATAATCTACCAGGTTTTGCGTTTATTAATTAGAAGGGCATTGTATTATCTTTATTTAGCTAAACCCGAATCATCCCAATCCAATGTTTTTGAAAAAACTGATTTTTTCTGCAGGTTTCCTGATGAGCATCCTTCAGCACAAGCATCTCAAGGCTCAGGATTCACTTTTCTCTGACGAATTATTTATACAGGCCCGGTCAGCCGCATTTGATCAGAAAAATTATTTGCTGGCCATTGAATTAAGCAAAAAAGCATTGAACAAAAGCCCGGGTTATTCGGATATCCGGATTTTTTTAGGAAGAGTTTTTACCTGGTCGGGACAAACGGACAGTGCCCGCAACGCCTTTGAAGAAGTGCTGCGACAGCAACCGGATAACGAAGATGCCGCTGCCGCCTATGCTGACCTGGAATATTGGAACGATAATCCTGCAAAAGCCTTAAGCATTTGTAATAATGGGCTAACCTTTCACCAGCAATCAAAAACACTATTACTAAAGAAAGCAAAATGCTTAACGGCATTAAAACAGTTTCATGAAGCCAATAACATTTTAAACAATTTAATAAAAGAAGATCCGAAAAATGAAGAAACCCGGTCTTTATCGGAAAAAATAAAAGACCAATCTTCCAAAAATAAATTTGGTGTCAATTACGATTTTGTGGGGTTCGATAAACAGTTTGATGATCCCTGGCACCTGGTAAGTATGAGCTATAGCCGAAGCACAGGTATCGGTTCTGTTATCGGTCGCCTGAATTATGCCAACCGTTTTTCGAATGGAGCTATGCAACTCGAAGCCGATGCTTACCCGCGGATTTCAAAAACTTTTTATAGTTATATCAATTTAGGTATTTCCGATTCCAGCGGTGTATTTCCTCATTACCGAGCCGGCTTTTCTCTTTATGCAAACCTTCCTAACAGTTTTGAAGCTGAAGCGGGTTTTCGTTACATCTACTTTAACTATGTTACCTGGATTTATGCCGGCTCTATAGGTAAATATTTTAAAAACTACTGGTTTAATTTGCGGACTTACCTTACCCCAGGCAATTCCAATATTTCCCATTCGTATTCATTTACTACCCGCTATTATTTTGGCGGAGCCGAAGATTATTTATCTTTTGACTTGCGAACAGGAATATCTCCCGATGACAGAAGCAACAATGTACAACTGGGTTCTCCTGCCAAGTTAAAATCAAATGGTATTTCTGCCGGATATAACAAATCATTCAGGGGGGTCACTATTCTAAACCTGACTGGTTCGTGGCAGCACCAGGAATATTTACCTGCTACTTTTGGCAACCAGTTCAGCTTCGGCATCGGTATTCAAAAAAGATTTTAATCAGTATAAAAAAAAGAGCGCCTGTTCATTTAGTTAACTAAAATTCAGAATTGCAACTATGGCATGTGTGTAGAAAGTATGGCTTCCGCACCCGATAAAAAAACCAGGTAACTCACAATTGAAAATTATTTCGTAATTACTGAGCAGTACAGAAAACAAGAAGTATCCAGATGACAAGACAGCAAATGACCTGGTTGCTTTATTAAGTGATTAAAAAAAAAGGTTTTATAAATGAGAATTGTTATTTGGTTGATGCAAACCCTTTCCTGGTCATTTCCCCCCAACCTTTTTTCTTTTTTAAAAAATCAATATTGCCTTTAATTGCCGACCATACTACAAAAGGATGAAATAAAAATGGCTCCAGCAAAGCAGTGCCAATGAGTTTAAAAATATCCCAGTGCCTTTTGTATTGATTGTAGGTAAGCACTTCCATTAAAATAGCAAAAACTGAATATAAAAATCCAAAACTTACAATAAAAGCTAGTAGCGAAGAAAAGAAAGACCAGTCTACTAATCCGAAAAGGGCCAGGAGGATAAAAGCAATTATACCGGTAAATTCAATAATGGGGGCCAGGAATTCAAAAAAGAACCAATAAGGATAGCTGATCATACCCAGTAATCCATACCGGGGATTAAAAAACATTTTGCGGTGAATCTTCAGGGTTTCCACTGTGCCTCTTGTCCACCGGTTACGCTGCCTCCCCAGAATTTTATAACTTGACGGCGCTTCAGTCCAGCACAATGGATCGGGAATATAAGCCACCCGGTATGACAGATTATTTTCTTCCATATATCGGCGCATACGCACAACCAGCTCCATATCTTCTCCCACGGTATGATGGTTGTACCCGCCCGATTTAATTACAATTTCCCTGTCAAAAGCGCCAAATGCGCCAGAGATCAATAACAGTCCGTTCATTCTGCTCCAGGCCATACGCCCCAGCAAAAATGCCCGGATATACTCCAGCGTTTGTACCCTTGGTAAAAATTGCGTGGGTAGGTTAACCCGGGTAATTTTTCCTTCTTTTACCTCACAGGAATTGGCAATGCGAACCACGCCGCCGGTAGCAATCACTCTCACTTCTCGTTCTTCCAAAAAAGGTTTTACCAGTTTTAGCATGGCATCCTGCTCCAATATGCAATCCACATCAATACAAACGATATAATTATGGCGGGCAAAATTAATGCCTACGTTTAACGCATCGGCTTTCCCGCCATTTTCTTTATCCACTACGATCAACTTTTTATAAACCGGATTTTTGCTTTTGTAAACACCTTTTACGAGTTGGGTGCGGATGTGCTGTTGGGTCCACCAGGAGATTTTTTCCAGTTCATAGGCCTCTATCAGTTTTTGAAGTGAATCATCTTTACTGCCATCATTTATAACAATCAGCTCAAGGTTGTTATAATATATGTTCAGCAACGATCTTACATTTTCAATAATAGTAGCGCCTTCATTATAAGCCGGCGCCAGGATGCTGACCGAAGGGGCTTTTTCCGACACGGCCATGATGGAATAATCCGTAAAACTGCTTTTCCTAATATACTCTCTTGTTTCTCCTATAGAATAAAAAGCAATGAACAGGTAAGAAAGCAGTAAAAACAGAGAGTACAACAAAAGGCTGTAAGTAAGAAAGACGGAAATGATCTGCAACCAGTTCATAACAACACCTCCTGTTTTAAATAAGGCAGTAATTGATTCCAGGGTATAAGCTCAGGATTGATTTTTTTTTCTACCGCTGACCAGCCTTCTGCACTGATTTTTCCGATAGCCCTGGCTGAAGCCACTTTAAATTCGTCACGGGAATGATGCAGGTATTTGGATATAACAGCTATTTCATTTTCGGTACCAATTTGTTCCAGTACTTGCAGAATGGCCAATTGAACTTCTTCCTCTTCCACTTCCAGTCTTTGGGCAAGGAGGGGCGGGGTATCTGGCCGGTAAATTTCTATTATCACTTCTACTGCTTTTTTCCGGATCCTTTTTTCCGTATGAAACATGCAGTTGATTACGTCATCATACAGGTCATATAATTTAAAAGAATCGATGAGGTTAAGACAAAATTCTACCACACTTAAATTGGATGACTGAAGCCAGCGGTTTGCTGCGAAAATTGATTTAATAGGGTGAAGAGAAAGCTCATGGAGCAAACAAAGCTGTTCCCATTCTGTAAGCGGGTAGGTGATGATATCGAGAAAACGTAGTCCTTCAAAGCCGGTGAGCTGCACAATAGCAATCCGGGCTTCATTTCTTACATATTCATTTCGGTTATTAGTGTACCGGTAAATCTGCTTACTGTACTGTTTTTGTTTCAGGTGTCCCAATTCCCCGATGGCTCTTGCTTTTACATGCCAGGTTCCTTTTTTCAGCCGGGTGAATGAATCTTTGTCAAGACCGGTATAAGTATAAAACCAACTTACATTATCCGCAGCTGTACCACTCATGTTTTTCACAGTGGTTACCAGTTCTCTTACCAGTAGATTCCTTGCAAAGGGATTCCCAAGCCAGCCTGCCAGTTTGTTTTTCCATTCGGATTCTTCCATTACGTTCTGTAGTTCTTCGACGGAATCACTGACGGCAAGGTAACTGATGAATCCGCTGTATTGCTGACGTAATTGCTGGCGGTACAAACTTTTTCCAGCACGGTGTACCAAATAAAATAGCATGTAAACAATAACGATAAGAATAATGCTGATAAAAACCAGCATTCCTACAATCAGGTGGTGGGGCTGAATAAAAAAATAAAGCAAATGATTTTCATAATCATTCGGCCAATATAACCGGTGTAATTGTTCCATAAAACCGGAATAAAGTTAACGGGAATAAAAAGAAAACCTATGACCTGTCTGCTAAAGCATGGATGCCGGCAGACTGAGCCAGTCTTTTTACCCGCATGGAAAGTTCGTTGGGGCTGAAAGGCTTGGTGATATAATCATCTGCACCAAGATTAAACGCTTCCAGTACCACATTTTCCTGGCCCATGGCGCTCAAAACAATAATCGGTATGTTTCGTTGACCAGGAGTTTTTACTTTGCCCACTATTTCCAGCCCGGAGACATAGGGCATCATGATATCAGTAATGATTAAATCCGGATGATGGATATCTATTTGTTCCATAGCCGTAAGGCCATTATCGGTGGCGATCACTACATGTCCGTCTTTTTTCAACCGGAGTTCAATTGTTTTAAGCATGATCGGTTCGTCTTCTGCAACTAAGATTTTCATGTGGTTTTTTTTGCTGTTAGGATATTAAATTTTTATACCGGTTAAACTGTTTTTAATTTTACTGCAGCCAGCTCCGCTTCAATCATGGGCCTTATCAGCACAAACTTTTCTGTTAATAATTTCAGTTCTTCTTTTATTTTTTCTGTTTCCTGGCGGTTTTTTGCCCTGGTTTCAATACTTGTTGCCAGCGACAGCAGGCTGTTCATTTGTAAAATACCAAGACTGCTTTTTAGTTTATGTGCCTGCTTATAAACGAGGTCCCAGTCTTCATGAATCTTTCCTTCTTTTAACTGCTCCAGTATCAAGGGAGCTGTATCTAAAAATAATTGCAGCACATCACAGAAGTATTCATCGTCTTCCATTTCTATCAGGTGAGACAGATTGTATAATTCCTCTTTCTGCTGTGATTTTTCAGTTTTGTCTTCATTTGAATAAGAGGGCTGCTCGTCCAGTAACAATCGCCTTAAGTGTTTAAACAGATCTGCCGGAGCAAAAGGTTTAGTGAGATATTCATTCATTCCCAGTTCAAAGCATTTCATCTTTTCATTGCGAAGGGCACTGGCCGTCATGGCTATGATAGGGATGTTGAGTTTTAATTTCTGACGGATATATATAGATGTTTGAAACCCGTTCATAACAGGCATTTGCAAATCAAGAATAATCAAGTCCGCTTTTATACCTTCTTCCAGCAGAGTGACTGCTTCTTTTCCATTATTGGCCAGGATCGTCTGTATGCCTGCTCTTTTCAGAATATGGATAATCACTTTCTGGTTTACTTCATTGTCTTCTGCCACAAGGATAGTTTTACCTGCGAGGTTATTGTCTGCCGTCATTTTATTCCCGACTTTTTTAACTTCATGTGAAACTGTTTTACCGATTGGCATTTCTAAAACAAAACCGAAAGTGGTGCCTTTATTTAATTCACTTTTCACTTCAATATCGCCACCCAGCATATTCACCAGTTTTTTGGTAATAGACAAGCCCAGCCCGGTACCTCCGTATTTTCTTGTTGTTTCCTCTGCCGCCTGCTCAAAGCTTTCAAAAATATGTTTTAGTTTATCATCGGGGATTCCTATACCGGTATCGGTAATACCAAAATAAATGCTGGCTTTATCCTTGCTTTTCCCGATCAGTTTCACACTAATCTCAATACTTCCTTCTTCGGTAAACTTGAAGGCGTTGCTGAGCAGGTTGGTCATTATCTGTGTCAAACGAAGCGGATCAGAAACAACTTGTTCGGGCAGCGACTGGTCGTACATAATGGATAAACGGAAATTTTTCCCTCTTGCCTTTACTTTAAATGCAGCCAGTGTATTGTCCAGTATTTCCTGCAGGTTAAAATCAATTTTTTCGATTGATAATTTGCCTGCTTTGATTTTGGAAATATCCAGAATATCGTTAATGAGCTTTAGCAAATTATCAGAAGACTGCCGGATGATCTGAACAAACTCATCCTGCTCAGATGTCAGTTGGGTATTCATCAGCACATTGGTCATTCCGATGATCCCGTTCATAGGAGTTCTTATTTCATGACTCATATTAGCCAGGAACTGTTCCTGCAGCTGTTCGGCGGCTTCTGCTTTTTTCTTGGCTTCAATCAGCTTTTGTTGTTGCTGCACTTTATCTGTAATATCTGTTGCAATTCCACCTATCCCATATATTTTGTTGTCTTTATCAAACAACGGAAATTTTACAATCATCAGGTTGTGGAGACCATCGGGTTTTTCTACTGTTTCTTCCAGCACAGCGTCTTTCAAAGTACGAACCACTAATTCATCTGCTTCTTTATACTGATGAGCTATTTCCGGTTTTTCAAAGTCAAAATCTGTTTTCCCGACAACCTGGGTTTCTTCTAACCTGAGAAATTCCCTGAATGACCGGTTAATCAGCAGGTATTTACCATTCAGGTCTTTTATAAAAACAATCAGCGGTGTGTTGTCCAGGATGGACTGTAACCGGAACTGGTATTCATCTTTTTCTTCTCTTATTCTTAGTAGTGCTCTGTCCACTAATTTTCGTTCAGTAATATCTTTTGATGTGCAACAAACAGCCACAATATCCCCTTTTTCATCCCGCACAGGAAAATAACTGGAATAAAACCACAGCCATTCTCCTTCGACAGTTTTAATATTGGTTTCTGCTTCGTAATGACTCCCTTTCATTACTAACTGAAATATCTCATGAAATTTCCTTTTATTATCAATCATGATAAAATCAGTATAATGCATCCCTGTCTGACAATCTATACCGGTAATTCTTTTGATATCTCTTCGGCCTGCTTCATTTACCAATGAAATAGTAAAATCAGGATTGATCAGAAAAAACCCTTCCTGGGTATTGGAAAGCATCGTCATGATTTTATTTTCTGCATTTTTTATTCTTTCCTCAGTTTGCTTCAATGCTGTAATATTATTCAAAACAATGACGATTCCACTGATGCTTCCATCGGATTCTATAACAGGAGAATAGTGTGCACTTAACCACAGGGCACCATTTGTGATATCTATTTTCAACGCTGAATCAACTTGCTCTCCTTTTAACGCAAGTCTTAAATTCTCATTCACTTTTTCTGCTATACCAACCGGTAATATTTTTACAAGGCTGGCTCCGGTAGTATATTCTGTTCCCATAATTTGCCGGAGCAGTCCGGCAGATTGTTTGTTGGCCATTTGAATTGTAAATGCCCTGTCCACCAAAATAAATCCGCTGCTGGTGTTATTCAGAAGTTTTTGAACCAGATCCAATACAGCTTCTTTTTTTTCTGTGAAGTTTCTGTGTTTTATCCTGGAGGTGGCCCTGTTACTTTTTACAGATGCCTGGGTGGGTAAATTTCCGGATTTGTGAAATACTGGTTTTTTCATTTTGTTCGTAAAGGATATTGTGTAAAATAATAATTGTGACCGGAGTCAATGGCCTGTTAATGCTGCTGCTGATAATAAGATCAGCCAGAAAATAATATAAAAGATCTGATTTCTTAGATAAAAATTTCAGGTTCATAGAGTCGTGGCCTGTTTCAATATTTAATAACTATAATTATCCGCCATTATTTCATTTAATACTATTTTTTTATTTGTTGACAGGTAAAAATGGGATTTTTACTAAACATATTACCGTAAGAGTTCGATCCTTGACTACCTTTCGGTATCGTAAGCTTTGTTTAACACGAGTATTGTAATTCCAATTTTTTGTGGTTATTCAGTAATCCGAAATGATAAAAACCCTATTTTTGCCGCCCTATTCCTGCTTAGCTCAGTTGGTTAGAGCATCTGACTGTTAATCAGAGGGTCGCTGGTTCAAGTCCAGCAGCAGGAGCTGATACAGTAAAGGGTTTCATAGAATGAGACCCTTTTTGTTTTTTAGCTGTTCTGACACAATACAAACACAAGCTCCGGATTAACCCGGCTTT
>CAZOOT010000119.1:0-10082 GCA_964581455.1 uncultured Chitinophaga sp.
TAAGGCCATCCTTTAAAAGAAAAGGATTTTTATTAACCTCGTGGAAAAGGGAATGATGTTGTGGTAGTGCCGCCAGTATAAGAGGGAGTTCTGTTGGCTTTGAATAGTTTTCATAAATTTCATCAGCGATGAAGCGGAAAAACTTTTCCGTATCATCGTCTATCTGGTCTTTTCTTCCTCCATCGCCATGATGCATATCTACACTACCGTTACCAACCCCACCATAAGAAGCAACGGTTGAGTGTTTTTCGGTTAACTCCTTACCAAGCACTTCTGTAAGGGTTTTAGGCATTTCTTCCGGTAATGTAATTTCTACCAATGAGTGCCGGTTTCCTTCAAAAAGCTGAATACTGTTGAGGCTTAAGCCCAGCACCTGGTAGCGGCCTGCTGTTTGTAAATATTGCCGCAGTGGTTTTGTATGAAAGGTATTTGCAGATACAACAAACTCTTCAACCACTGTTTGTAACCCAATCACTTTAAAAAGACCTTCAGTACTAAAAACAGCAATGCCCGGGGCTGTATGGTTCCAGAAAGCTTCATCATTAATGAGCGATTCTAATGGTTCAAGCTGTTGTTGAACTTCAGTTGCTGAATATTGTTGCAATAATGAAACCTCCAGTTGCCTGAGCAGTTTTTGATAGACAAGTGTGTCCTGAAGGTTTTCCGGATGGCTTTGGTGCGCAGGCATGTAAAGCGAAAGACATGTTGCCCCGCTTACAGACATTAATTCCTGCAAATTTTTTTTACTTAGAATTTCCATTATTTAGTTTTTTATATTTTAAAATTGTTACTTAAGTTCCCAACGAAAAATTGAATACCACTCTGGATCCACCTGCTTTATCTGCCACATTTTTGTTATTATCTATTGTAAGTAATGACCAGTCAATGTTGAATGCCAGATACAGAAATTGTAACGTCAATTCATAATAGCTTTTATACAAATAGGAGATTGTTCGTTTCCGTTTTATTTTAAAGTATCTTAATATACACCCGCCGGTTTTGCATTTTTGCGTAATTCGATTCACCTGCTACTAAAGGATCCTTCGCTGCAACTGCTGCCAATTGCATCCGGGTCTCATTAATCCCTTTGCGCACAAAAAACGTTTTTACCGCGTTGGCCCTTTTCAGTGAAAGCAATTCATTTACCGCAGGTGGTCCGGTTTTATCGGTGTGTCCTGTTATAGCAATCATCAACTCTGGGTTTTCTTTTAAGATATCGGCGAGATAAGTCAGTTTTTGTTGATACACCTGACCGATTACTGCCTGCCCGGTAGCAAACAAAATATTTTCAGGAGGAAGCTTTTTATAATCGATCTTTTCTTCTACAATTTTTTCTTTGGGTACGGCCTCAATAACCGATGTGGATGCGCTTTGGACTTCTTTGGTGATTGTGTTAGTCTTTGTTACAAAAACTGTATCGCGGATAATGATCGTATCCCTTCCTGTCTGTGTGCTGACAGGCACATTTACCGGGTAATAATTGGTTGTTGGAGGTGACACGTTATAATAAACAGGTGGACTATAGTTGGGTTGTGTTGTAACGTTGTATGCAACGGATCGATTGTAGACCAGTTGTCTTTCCAACCGTTCAATATCTGCCTGCAGGCGTTCAGACTGTTGCCTGTATGCTCTATAAGCATCAGCGCTCAGGATTTGCTGCTGCGGAGTTAGAGCCGTGTTGTTATTGTTTTGCTGGTTGTTATAACCAGATGAGTTGTCTTCCCTATTTGTACTGTCAAGCCGTTGGCGTAAATGATTTAACCTGTTAATCATACTGTCAAGTTGTTCACGTTTTTGACTTAGGCTGTCGTTAAGCACTTTGTTCGCTGAATCCGTCCTTGTTTTTTGAGCCAGGTTTAGCCTTGCCTCAGAATTAAAGCGATAAGCGTTTTGTTGTGCAACTCCGGAAGTTATATTGCTACCGTTATAAAGAGAATCCCTGAGAGTTGCAGGAGCATTGCCATAAAAGTAATAATTGTTCATAATGATCACTTGCCCTGGTTTGCCGTCGCTATAAACTTGTCCTTTCGTGTAGTCCACACTCAACCGGCTTGCGGCAACCGAATCTGCATTCGCGGGGGCTTTACTGAGTTCCTGGTTTTGGGACTTTTTCCTTGTCATTTCTTCCCTGTTTTCCTTCTCAGTTACAAGCATCACATAAGAAGAGTCTTTTTTTGTGGCAAATAAACGTGTGATGTTCGATGGCTTGCCATAGGTAAATCCAATCTTCAAACCAACAAAAAAATCTGCTGCTTTTAGCTTCTGGTTAAATGCGACAGACCCTAAATTACTGCTGCCCAAAAACACGGGGCCCAATCTCAATGTGAGACCCAGCCAGTTGTCGCGGTAGTTGGTGATATCTTCTCTATCAGAAAATGTGTAAGGGATATAAATACCGAAATGCCGTCTTTCGTAACGTGGTGTAATGGAGTAGTAGCCATAATTATTGAACCGCGTACCTGCTTCGCTACCCATTTTAATTGGACGGTAGGCCATTGCATTAAGATATAATCCTTTCACAAACCGCACATCCAGCTGAACGCTGAGTGCTCCAGGTAAATACACATTGTATTCCCGGGGATCGTTGGCAAGTGGCATAACCCGGTTGGCCAGTGCCGTATCAAATTCCCTGATAGATGAATAGTTGGAATTGCGAATATTCCAATTCGTTATGTTGGCAGCAAAGGAGTTAACGTTGTCAGTTTTTGTAAACCGGAACATGCCGGCATCTAACACCGACACCCCAAGCCTGAAAATGTACTTGTTTAAATCCCTGCGTTTCACTTCATGAGACTCTTCATCATCATTGCGGATGTATTTGATATTGTTCAGGTGTCCCCGGAACTCGTACACTAATCCTGCATCAAGACCAAATGCATTGGCATCGGGCCGGAAGCGAGAGTCAATAACTCTGTTGAAATCAGCATTTTTGTTATGATCATAGTTAACCCGGTCTGTGGTAAAATTGAAACTGCTGTCATTATTAACCTGAACAGTTAAGTTATTGGCCGAAAGATTTAAAGATGATACACCTCCGAGATATTTACCTGTAACGGCGCCTTTGAGAAAATGATTTCCGCTGCTTAACAGAACCCGGCCGTAAGTGAGGCCTGCCTCCACCCAGCTAAGCGACCGTAGGGTTACACCGGAAGCATCAAGAGCCTGGTTAGTGAAAGGCAGGTGGTAAAAATTGTTGAATGCAAGTTTTGCAAGATCCTGGCTTATGTTTCTTCCCTGCATCAATGATCTCGACTGAAGATTGAATGCGACAGCTGATTTTTCGTTTAGCGTCAACATAAAACTCAATGGCAGCTGTGTTCTGTTGGAAATATTAAAAAACGTTTTTTCTCCGGGTGCCAATGTCGCTTCCGATAAGTATTTAGACCGGAAAGTGGGGTAATCGTCAAAATTACTTTTATTGAATTTCAAAAGCACATTCCTGTTAAGCAGGAGATAATTATTGCTGTAACGGGCATCCGTGCTGAAAAGGTTTATGTCAAACTTAAAGCGGCTGTCTACAATGCTTGCTGGTTGCAGCATTACCCCAGTGATGCCTGCATAGTTGCCCATATTGATGCCTGCAAATCCTTGCGGAAACACGCAAGGGGCGAATAAAAGGAAAGGAAGGATAGATAGTAGATATTTTTTAAATGAGAAATGGGTATGTCCTGCAATGAGTAAATTGTTTGCGGAAGTAATAATATTTACAAGTCCTGGGTATTTAGTCTGTTTCATAATTTGATTTTTATTGTTAAGTTATTTGTGTGAAATTGTTTTTCTCCTTGTCGAGTCTGAAACTGTCAGCGTCTTAAAGTATTTTCAAACTCTTTCCCATCATAAAAATTATCGCTGAATGAAGAAGGCCTGTCAACTATATTGGCATGTACGTAATTGCGCATCAGGGTTATTTTATATTCCTTGTTAATAACAGTTCATTTATGCATTTTGCCATTGAGCATCTTTTACTATACAAGTTAGTGGCTGGATTTTTTTAATCGTGTAATAATCGCTGAACCGCCTATGTAATCGTTGAATGCTGCATACAGTAAAAATCAGCTTGCATACAACTTTTCTTTACGCTGAAGTTCAATTTTTTTAAACGACTTATTCAAACCGCTTTCAAGGATCCTTTTCTTCTCCAGGTATTCTTCATTGGTAATATGCCCTGCGGCAAACCGCTTTTGCAAAATATAAAGCGGGGAATCTTTTTTCATTCGTTGGCCAGGCATGTTATAGGGTGTTGCAAAAATCCAAATAAGCATGATTCCCCATATTAACCACCATGCCAGGTGCATACCGCAAAAAAATCCATTTTGATACATGATTTTTGTTATAAGTTTAAACTGAATAATTACTTTAAAAAGCCACACTAAAGTTGACAGATTTTGAACAATAAAGTGTTACGCTATTTTGTATAATAATTATATAATTCACATGTTAAAAGCAGGTGGCCTTTTTTCATCAATTCGTAATTAATGAGGCAACAGTAACCTGAACATAATGTTCCACTCCATCATCAGTCAGTGTGATCATATTGTCTTCCTGTTCTGCATTATCAAGGTAAACGCTTATTTGTTCTGAACTATCCTGTTGTGTTACCACAATATGATAAACCGTATTCTTATACCGGTAATGCACTTTAAATGATTCCCACTCTACGGGAATACATGGAGCAAACTTCAGTTTACTTCCCTCCTGCTGTATGCCAAGGAATGATTCCGTAATCAGCCGGTACAACCAGCCTGCCGAACCGGTGTACCAGGTCCATCCTCCCCTGCCGGCATGAGGTGCCCGGGCATAAACATCAGCGGCCAACACATAAGGTTCCACTTTATAGATCGCAATTGCTTCAGCTGTTTTACCGTGATTAACCGGGTTGATCATGTTTAGTAATTCCCAAACCCGTTTGTTATTACCCAACCGGGCAAATGCCATGATCATCCATATAGCAGCATGTGTGTATTGCCCCCCATTTTCTCTTACACCGGGTACATATCCTTTTATATATCCGGGGTTCAAATCAGATTTATCAAATGCAGGTTCTAATAGTTTAATTATTCCAACATCTTTTTGTACCAGGTTTTTATACGCTGATTCCATAGCTATATTGATGCGTTTAACATCTCCTGCACCTGACAATACCGACCAGCTTTGGGCGATGGAATCAATCTTACATTCTTCATTGGTTGATGTGCCGAGCACCTGCCCATCATCAAACCAGGCTCTTTTATACCATTCGCCATCCCAGGCATATTTATCAATATTTTCTTTTAGCTGCTGCGCCTGTTTTTTACATTCAGCAACAAAAACATCATCTTGTTTTAAATTAGCAACAACTTCAAATCTGATAAGAATATCATACAGGAAAAAAGCCATCCACACACTTTCTCCTTTTCCCTTATCGCCAACTTTATCATAACCATCATTCCAGTCGCCGCTGCCAATTAATGGCAAGCCATGTTCGCCAAACCTGAATCCGTG
This sequence comes from uncultured Chitinophaga sp., assembly GCA_964581455.1. Classification (GTDB taxonomy): domain Bacteria; phylum Bacteroidota; class Bacteroidia; order Chitinophagales; family Chitinophagaceae; genus VBAS01. Next base: position 5,482 of record CAZOOT010000119.1, read on the forward strand.
TTTGATAGCCTGTACTGCATGTTGGTAAAGCGAAGCATGTAAAGTTGATTGCATTGGCTGTTCATAATAGGATTCTTCATTGGAGTTTAACAGCCGTCCTTCCAGGTAATGCACCTGTTCATCCAATATACTTATATCACCCGTATGTAAAATATACCCGGCTGTTACCAATGGTAACCAGAGAAAATCATCCGAACAGCTTGTTCTTACACCATTACCTGTTGGCGGATGCCACCAATGCTGTACATCACCTTCTTTAAACTGTCTTGAGGCACATAACAATATCTGGGCTCTTGCCAATTGAGGCTTTGTATGAAAAAGCGACATTACATCCTGCAACTGATCCCTGAAACCAAAAGCACAACCTGATTGATAAAATCCGCTGCGTCCCCAAAGCCGCGATGAAATGGTTTGATAAGTAAGCCATCCGTTTGTAATGATATTAATGGCAGCATCGGGTGTATCAACCTGCAAAACTCCAACTGTATCTTTCCAATATGCTTTTACCTTTTCAAATGAATCATGTGCCATCACCGGCCCCCTGAATTGCCGGGCTACATTAGCTGCGTCATTCGAATCTCTTCCGGCACCCAACCTGAAAATGATTTTAATTTCTTCCCCGTCAATCAAGTCAAATGAAACCTGGATGGCAGCACAGGGATCTAATGCAAGCCCTACTTTACCTGAAAGTTTTACACGGTTCATGGCATCGGGATTTTGCAGGCTACCGTTGCGCCCAATAAATTCTTTCCGGTCTGCCGTAAATGTTTTTTTAGTATGATCTGTATCAAAAAAAGCAACACGATTTGCAAATGCAGTACTGTATTGATTTTTTGCAAACAATGCACCGCTGTCCGGATCAACTTCAGTATGAATATGCATGGCGGTTTTCATCTTGCTATCGCCAAGCACCCATTCTGTATATCCTGTGGCTGATAATTTTCGTAGTCTACCGGACTGGTTACGGATTTTTATTACTGTGAATTTGATAGCTGCTTCAATGTCTACATACTGCAACATTTCTGAATGGACACCGTCTTCAATATGTTCAATAATGCTGTAACCAAAACCATGCTTTGTAATATAATTTGATTTTCCTCCTGCGGGTAAAAATGTAGTTGACCAGAAGTTTCCACTCTCTTCATCCCGCAGGTAAAATGCTTCTCCCCCAGTATCACTTACAGGATCATTATTCCAGGGCGTAAGCCTTAATTCATGTGCATTTTCTGTCCAGGTATAAGCTGTTCCGCTTTCTGAAATAATGGTTCCGAAAATTGGATTCGCAATAACATTCACCCAGGGTGCTGCTGTTCTTTTTTTATCATCAATGCTGATGATATACTCACTGTCATCAGCAGAAAAACCACCAAGACCATTAAAAAATACAAGGTCGTTTGGTAAAGGAATTGTTGTTACTGCAGGACTTATTTTTTCTATTGGACTGATATAAGGAATGACCTTTTTAGAAATAGCTTTGCGTTTTACAAAATCTTCCAGCGTTTCGCTGTCGGTAATATTGATCCTTGCTACGGTTTGAAATAAAATACGGTCTTCATTTGAGATCTGGTCTGAAGCTCTTACAAAAATTCCTCCCGGGCGGTCTCTTATTTCTGCCGGAATGAGTGCCTGGATATCGTTTTGAAAACCCTGCCGGTAAACATTATGCTCTTCGTTCCAAATAACAAGATCAACAGCCAATCCTTTTATACGCCAGTATGCATGAGCCTGTACCACTTGTTTTACCAGTGGCATGTTAACCCGTCTTTCTATTTTCAACAACACAATGGGCAAATCCCCTGAAATGGAATAACCCCATAAGCCTGATTGTCCCCGATGGTTATTAATGAGAATGGCAGGATCTGCACGAAATACTGAATTGGTAAATATTATAGAGCTGGCAAGCCGGCCATATATTTGTGCATCTGCTTCTGACGCATTGATCTGTCTGAGCACAACCTGGCTATGTGTCCAAGCAAGTTCAAATACCCGATCCTTGTGATGTTTATCCTGGTATTTATCAATTAGCCCTTCACATGCTTCTTTTGTTTCTGCAATACCGATGATCATATCAATGGTAGCTGTTTCGTTAGGCTTAAGTTCTATCTTATACCGTATCGAAACAATTGGATCCAACACCGAACCCTGGTTTCCGGGTAGCGGCCCGGGACTTTTCATCACAACAGGATTTACAATTGTATTTCCTCTTCCAATAAATTCCATGCGGTTGGTTTCATAAGATATTTCCTTTGCGATCTTTCCCTGCATTGTCATCAGGTGACACATATATGGTGGATGTTCATCAACTGAACGTGGCCTTCGTGTACAAATAATGGCATGTTGATCAGGAAGTATTTCAGTTTGCACAAAAAGATTACTGAATGCAGGTTGCACCAGGTCTGAGGCTGCAGGTGCCAGTACCACTTCTGCATAGCTTGTTACTTCAATAGTTCTTTTGATGTCTGAATGATTTTTTATCAGCATCCTGCGCATTTCAATATCGTCTTCGGGAGATACTACAATTTCAGTATGGATTTCTATTTCATGATGCGTTGTATTGAAATCTACCCGTCCCTGTGAAAATGCTGCTTCATATTTTTTTGCTTTTTTTGCGGCTGGCTGATGTGTATTGGACCAGTAATTATCAGTTTCCAGGTCACGTACATAACAGAATGTTCCCCAATTGTCACAGGTGCCATCCTCACGCCATCGTGTTACTGCAATATTTTTCCAGCGGCTGTAACCACCACCGGCGTTGGTTAACATCACATGGTATCTTCCATTCGACAATAACTGTACAGCAGGTATGGCGGTGAAAGGCGAGTTTATGATTCTTGTTTCTGCACCGCTGGCAACGTAATTAATATCTGATATGTCTGTGGTGTGTGCATAGAATGTTGTTGCTTTTGGAATACGTTCCTGCAATAATAAAAGTGCTGCTTTAAAACGTGGTTCAGATTCAAATAATTTTTGCATAGGTTTATTGAGCAGCAAATATGCCAGCGACAATAAACTCATTCCCTGGTGATGTGCCATAAATGAATAAACAACAGCGCTGGATTGTCCTCTTGGCAATCGGGATGGAGTATAATCAATGGCTTCATAAAATCCATAACGTCCTTCAAATCCTTTTTCCTGCAACAGTTCCAAATTTTCACAGGCTTCTTCAGGTGCCACCATTAATGCCATGGCCGATGCATAAGGAGCGATAACAGCATCTTCTTCCAATCCTCTTTTTAAACCCAGTCCCGGGGCGCCGAATGCCCGGTACTGGTAATGTGAATCGGCATTGATTCTGTTATATCCCGATTCCGAAATTCCCCATGGCAGTCCGGTATGTTTTCCATATTCTATTTGCCAGGCTACTGCCGCTCTGCAGGTTTGATCAAGCAATGTATTTTCATAAGTAGGCATTACCAAAAGCGGCATCAGGTATTCAAACATAGAGCCGCTCCAGGAAAGTAAAACAGAATTACCTTCCACATTAGTGAGCAAACGCCCCAGTGCAAACCAACTTTCTTCGGGAAGTTTCCCCTGTGCAATACCAATAAAAATGGCCAACCGGGCCTCTGAAGCAAGCAGGTCATAAAAACTTACATCTATATGATGTTCCTGAACATTATATCCAATAGCAAACAGGTGATTAGTTTTGTTGTAAAGAAAATCCCATTCCATATCTGCCAGTTTATTGCATTGTTGTGCAAGATCTTCAGCAGTATCGATTCTTGTTGTAGCCATACGAATGGATTCGGCTAAAGCTGTTTGAAATAATTCAAGCCATTCTTTTTCTTCGGGGCTATTATTCAACATTTGCCGGCGATGCACTTCAACCCATAATGTCTTTGCCGTTTTTAATAATTCGTGTAAGGTTGAATGATTATTTATAAAAGTAAATGTTGCAAATGCTTCCGGAGCCGTCTCTAATAAAATCCATGGAGTAAAAATTTTAAGCTCATTGCTCACCTGCTCCAACTGCTGATTAAGTTTTTGTTTCCACCAAAAGGTTTCACTCTCCGGATCATTATTCAACTGCTCCATCACAACAGTAAAACTTTTCAATAATGTTTCAATATGAAATTTTATTTCAGGAACTGTATTTATACCTGCAGTAACAGCAGCTTCGATTTCTACTTTAAACTGCTTTAGTATTTTTTCTTCCTTTTCATCCAATGTGCCGGCAAGAACAAACAATGTATCCTGCAGCCCGGTGAATAATTTTTTTCCCGGAATTTTTTGATGAGGTATAGCCAATAATCCCTGCCTCAACACGAGCAGGTGGCCCGCAAGATTTCCGCTATCAACTGTTGAAATATATTTAGGGAATAAAGGATGCAATGATTCCGTGTTGTACCAGTTATAAAAATGGCCGCAGTAGCGTTCCATTTGTTGCATGCTGTTTATTGTTTCGGTCGTTCTTTCAATAAACTGGCCGGTAGTAATATATCCAAAATCGCAGGCAGATAAATTTGACAGCAATGCAATACCAATATTGGTTGGCGAAGTGCGGTGTGCAGTCATGGCAACAGGTTGTTCCTGGAAATTATCAGGTGGCAGCCAGTTATCTTCCTTAACGACAAAGCGTTCAAAAAAACTCCAGGTTTTCC
>CAZOOT010000120.1:0-9970 GCA_964581455.1 uncultured Chitinophaga sp.
GAGTTTAGTGGGGATGTACTTATCTCTGAGTTCATGAAACAAAAAGATGTACAGTGCCCAGAGAATGATTAAAGGAAGAAGCGGGACAACCACAAAAAGAATATACGCTGCCAATACATGCCACTTTTCTTTTGGCACTTTTGCTTTATGTTTTGCCCATTCAAATTCAGGTTTCGAATCAACTTCCTGCCTGATGGCACGATGAATTTCTACCGCAGATTTTCCAGACCATTTATTCTTAGTTGTAAAATTCCAGATAAAACGATGTAAAGAATCTTCCTGGTGAATCTGGCTCAATGAACGACCCGGTGCACCATTAAAAAAAGCAGAGGTCTTTACAGCCATTTTTTTCAGATAAGCTTTCCTGCTTTCAGTTGTTCTGGCTTCCGGTGAAGGATAATCTTCACAGCAATTGTATAGTTGGTCAATATATAATTGTAATGCAGTAACCAGTTCAGTCAGGTGTTCATCCTGATCACCGTCATAATTTGAGGAAAAGACCAGCCGGGTAGTAATAGGTATAGCTGGCTCATCCCGAAAAGATTCCCTGCTTAAAATAAACCAACGTGCATAATGAATAGTCTTTAATTTTTTGAATTCAGTTTCAGAACCGGTCTTCAACTTATAATTAATGTCATTAAGCAGTTCATAAAGTTCAGTCAGCTTTTCTTTCTTAACCGGAGCCAATAAGGTTAAAGGATGTTGCTTTATCATTAAAACATTTTTTTAATTAAAGGTTCAGGGACAAAATTGAGTAAATGGGATCAGGTTATTTTCATTAAACTACGGGTAAATGTCAATCGCAACAGACCTCTTCGCTTTTACAAACTAAAACAAGGTATCAAGCTGCAACAATGTACAACATATCGTTTTATCTGCATTTTTAAATTTACATAAATTCATGAAAATTGCATAAACTTACATAGTATATTCCTTTTATCTTTCCGGAATGATTAAAAATATAGATCATAGCAATGTTATTCACTATGGAACGGATTCTATTATTGTAAAATCCGGTACAGTTGGTTTTGGAAAACCGGTTTGCAGGAAAATTCTTTCTGAAGAGTTTCCTTCTGCAGAAATTGTTGCACAACTTGAAAATGAATTTGAAATCTGCTCTAAGGTTAAATGTGCCAGTATAAGAAAAGCCATCAAAAAAGATAAAGAGGAAGAGCACCTGGCATTGGAACTGGAATATATAGAAGGTAAAGACCTGAATAAATTTCTCACAACAGAGAAAACTGATTTTCCCCAAAAACTGAACCTGGCAATTGATCTTATAGCTGCCCTTGCCGACCTGCAACGTGAAAATATTTTTTTTCGCCAGGTTCATCCTTCAAATATTCTCATTGAACAATCAACCCATAAAATATTTTTTATTGATTTTGGGTTGGCTGCACATAATAACGGGCATGATCTTGCAAAGCTTCCGGAAAATAATAAACAGGTGGATTACCTGAAATATATTTCACCTGAACAAACTGGCAGGATAAACAGGGCCATTGATAACCGGGCAGATTTGTATTCAATCGGTGTTATTCTTTACAGGATCTTTACCGGTGTTTTGCCATTTGAAAGCAGTGACAGTCTTGAATTGATTTATGCCCATGTTGCAAAAGAGCCGGATGAGCCCTGTCTGCTGAATAAAGAACTTCCGGTAATGCTTTCTAAAATTATCAGAAAACTTTTATCCAAGAATGCAGAAGACAGGTACCAGTCAGCATTTGGTTTAAAAGCTGATCTTGAAATTTGTTTAAAAAGTTTTAATGCAAATAAGCAAATTGAAGAATTTGAGCTGGCTGACTTTGATTATTCTGGCAAGCTGCATTTTCCGTCTATTTTATATGGACGGGAAAAGGAAATAAAAGAACTGCAATACATGTTTGAATCCTGTGCCGAGGGAAATAAATCTATTTTAATGATATCGGGCTATTCAGGAAGCGGAAAATCAACGCTTGTAGAAACGCTGCAAAAACATGTAACAAAACGGAAAGGTTTTTTTATTAAAGGAAAATTTGACCAGATCAGTTCCGGAACTCCCTATTCCACATTTGTACAGGCTTTTAACGAGCTGCTTCATATCATAATGACCGGTGACGAAGTAAACAGGATGCGATGGAAGAAAAAAATAACGGATGCATTGGGACATTCTGTAAAAATTCTGACCGAATTTATTCCCGGGCTGGAAGAATTGGTGGGAAAAATGCCGGAGATGCCGAAACTAAAAGGTAAAGAAGCACAAAACCGGTTTAATTACGAGTTTTTACGTTTTTTAAAAACAGTGGCGGATAAAGAACATCCGCTTGTCATTTTTGTTGATGATTTTCAATGGGCGGATGCTTCTTCACTAAAACTTTTTAAAATTATTGCTGAAAACCGCGACATTGAATATGTAACCCTGATCGGCGCTTACCGGAAGAATGAAGTGGATGAAACACATCCGCTGATCATACAATTATCAGAACTGAAAAATGAAAATGTTCATTTTGAAGAAATTGATCTGAAGGATTTAATGTATAGCGATGTTCAGTTACTGGTATCGGGGGCATTGCTATCCCGTGATACGGATCTTACTTTTCTGGCAGACCTTATTTATACAAAAACAAAGGGAAATGCATTTTATATCTGGCAATTTCTGAAATCAATTTATGAAGAACGGTTTCTGTGGTTTGATTTTGAAACACAGCAATGGCATTGGAATGCTGACCTGATTATGCAGATGAATGTATCCGGTAATGTAGTTGAACTGATGAGTTCCTTTGTACAAAAACTGCCGGAAGAAACACTTGACTTACTGGAAGCTGCATCAACCATAGGAAACAGGTTTGATAAAAGAACTTTATCAGTAGTTAAACAGCTGAATGAAAAGAAAATTGACAGCTTACTCAATATCTCAAAAACTGAAGGACTGGTTATCCCTTTTGGACCGGAATTTAAATTTGCACATGACAGGGTACAACAAGCGATTTACTCACTCATTCCTGACCAAAAAAAAGCAGCACTTCATTTAACAAACGGCAAAAGATTAGCAGAGCATTATAGCCAAATAGAATTCCAGGATAAAATATTTGAAATAGTGAATCAGTGGAATATGGGTGCTTCGCAAATTACTGATATTGAGGGTAAGATTTATTTAGCCAATCTGAATCAACAGGCAGGTCAAAAAGCAATGGCTTCAGCAGCCTATCCGCAGGCATTACAATATTTTGAAAAGGGAGTAGATGCAATAGACAAAAACGCATGGAATGAGCAGTATAAAATATTGCACCAACTGACAGCTGAAGCAGCCGATGCAGCATACCTGTCCGGAGAATACGGGAAAGTAGATAAACATGTAAACTCCTTATTGCAAAACAGCAGAACACTTACTGATTCAATAAAAGGATATGAAATAGAAATTAAAAAACTGATTGCACAGAACAAATTAATTGAAGCAGTGAAACTTGGATTATCTGTTCTGCAAAAATTAGGTATCAGGTTTCCTTTGAAACCAGGGAAACTATCAGTGATGAAGGATCTTTTAAAAACAAAATGGCTTTTACGAAAAAAAACAGCTGAATACTTTTATGGTCTGCCTGTAATGGAGGATGAACAAAAAAATGCAGCGATGCGGATCATGTCCGATATTACTTCGGCTGCTTATTTTGCTGTTCCCAACCTGGTACCGTTACTAGTTTTCAAAATGGTTAATCATACCGTGAAATATGGTTTGTCGAGAAAATCACCATTTAGTTTTGCCGCATATGGTTTTATATTAAGTGTCCATCTTAAAGAAATTGATAAGGGATACAATTTCGGTGAAATTGCCCTGCATCTTGCTAAAAAAATTAAAGCAGAGGAAGTTGTTGGTTCTATTATCTCTACCAGCAATGTTTTCCTGGCGCATTGGAAAATTCCGTTAGAGGAATTGAAAGCGGACCTGGATAAAGCATTCAGGGCAGCTATAGAATATGGAGATAATGAATGGGCCTCCTATGCTGCTCATAATTATGTTTACCAGTTATTCATCATAGGCAATCCTTTGGAAGCTCTGGCCAAAAAAACTGCATCACTTGATCTGCAGATTGAAAAATTCAAACAAGACCTGACTTTAAAAAGAGTTCGTTTATTCAGGCAGGCCATTGAAAACCTGGTACAGGAATCTGAAAACCCAACGTTGCTTACCGGAAGCATCTATGATGAATCAGAACTGGATGTTGATGATGTGAATAAAGGGAATGAAGTTTATTTTCAGAATTTATTTTTATTAAAATTATACCTGTCACTGGTTTTTAATAAATCAGATCTTGCAAAAAAATACCTTGTATATGCTGAAAGATTTCAGGAAAATGTAAAAGGGACAGCGATGGAACCATTATTGTATTTCTATCGTTCACTGACAATCTCCGGAACAGGTACAAATGCCAAAGAAAAAAAGGCAATACTGAATCAAATAAAAAAGGATATCCGTAGTTTAAAAAAGTTTGAAAAAATTTCACCACAGTATAATGCTACTAAAGTTCAACTGCTGCAGGCTGAGTATTTCTATCAGATAGGTCAATCAGAAAAGGCAAAAATATTTTATGATAAAGCTTTGAAATCTGCTACTGAAAATAACCTGACGAATGACCTCGCTTTATGCTGGGAAAGGGCTGCTGAGTTTTTCATAAATACGAAACAGGATCTGCTTGCAAGATTTTATATGATGAATGCTTATAAATCATATAAACGCTGGGGAGCAAAGGCTAAATTGAAACAAATGGAACATCGCTATCAGCAGATTTTTGCAGGAAGTGAAACGTTGGACTGGATAAAAGATTCACAGATTGAGCAAAGCAAAGACAGGGCAGGAAGCCTTGATCTGGATACGGTAATGAAAGCATCATTTGCATTATCAGGTGAAATTGTATTACCCAGGTTGTTGAAAAAAATGATGCAGATAATTATGGAAAACGCAGGAGCCGAAAAAGGATTCCTGCTGATGGAAAAAAATGGAGAAAGATATATTGAAGCGGAAATAAATGCAAACAGTGATGAGTTGAAAGTGTTGCAATCAATACCGGTAAAGCAAAGCGGGTTACTTGCTGAATCTATTTTGAATTACGTAAGCCAGACACAGGAAACTGTGATCCTGGATGATGCATTAAAAAGTCAGCTATTTGCCAATGACCCTGTGATAGAAAAACACGGATCAAAATCTTTGCTTTGTATTCCATTAATCAACATGGGCAAATTGCAGGCTTTAATATATCTGACCAATGATCTCACTTTTGGGGCATTTACAGAAAAAAGGGTTGCTTTATTAAAACTACTGGCAGGGCAGATGGCCATTTCCATTGAAAATGCTTTGTTCTACAATGAGCTGGAGAATAAAGTAAAGGAAAGAACCAATGAACTTTCAATTGAAAAGAAAAAATCCGATGATCTTTTGCTGAATATATTACCGGAAGAAATTGCTATTGAGCTGAAAAAAACCGGACGTACTATTCCACGTAGTTATGAGGTGGCAACAGTTATGTTTACAGACTTTGAAAATTTTACTTCAAAAAGCGAAAAGCTTTCCCCGGAAGAACTTGTTTCCATCATTGATACCTGTTTCAGAAAATTTGATGAGATCATATCAAGGCACAGGATAGAAAAAATAAAAACAATCGGAGACGCCTATTTATGTGTCAGCGGATTGCCGGATAAAACGGATCACAATGCTGAAAATGTGGTAAAAGCCGCTTTAGAGATTGTGGAAGTTATTAAAGCATATAAGAAAGCAGCCGGAGAAAAAAGTTATTTTGACATCCGGATCGGTATTCATACAGGTTCGTTGGTTGCCGGAGTAGTGGGGGATAAAAAATTTGCTTATGATATCTGGGGCGATACGGTGAATACAGCAGCCCGTATGGAACAAAACAGTGAGCCAAACAAAGTCAATATTTCTCAAAATACTTACGACCTGGTAAAGGATAAATTCAACTGTACATTCAGGGGTAAAAAAGAAGCAAAGAACAAAGGAATGATTGAAATGTATTTTGTGGAGGGGGAAAAATAGATTCAAAAAATTTGCCTTCCTCGTAAACCCGCCGACCTTTAAAATCACCTCAGTTTCTTACCTTCGCACCTCCAAAAGAAATTCTTTGGAAATTTTAAACAATTAAACAGTAAATAAGACATGAGCACAGTTAGAGTTGCAATAAACGGATTTGGCCGCATTGGTCGCCTGGTTTACCGCCAGATTTATAAAATGGAAGGCATTGATGTGGTGGCTGTAAATGATCTGACCAGCCCCAAAGTTCTTGCCCATTTATTAAAGTATGACAGTGCACAGGGACGGTTTGATGCGGATGTAAAGTCAACAGATGATTCTATTGTAGTGAATGGTGATGCTATTAAGATATATACCCAAAAAGATCCGGCACAAATTCCATGGAAGGAGCACAAAGTAGATGTGGTGCTGGAGTGTACGGGATTCTTTGCTGACAAAACAAAAGCTGAAGCACATATTGCTGCCGGAGCAAAAAAGGTAGTGATCAGTGCACCGGCAACAGGTGATCTTAAAACCATTGTCTTTAATGTAAACCATAATATTCTTGACGGATCTGAAACTGTTATCAGTTGTGCATCCTGTACAACAAACTGTTTGGCTCCCATGGCACAGGTACTGGAAGAAAAATTTGGCATCCTGACCGGGTTAATGACAACGGTTCATGCGTATACCAACGATCAGAACACACAAGATGCTCCGCATGCAAAAGGTGATCTGCGCCGTGCAAGAGCTGCGGCACAAAATATTGTTCCGAACAGTACTGGTGCTGCCAAAGCAATCGGTCTTGTGTTACCTGTTTTAAAAGGAAAACTGGATGGTAGTGCACAACGGGTTCCTACACTTACCGGGTCGTTAACAGAACTTACAGTAGTACTTGCCAAAAAAACTTCTGTGGAAGAAGTAAATGCTGCCATGAAAGCGGCCGCAAATGAAAGCTATGGTTATACAGAAGATGAAATAGTAAGCAGCGATATTATCGGAACCACCTATGGGTCATTGTTTGATGCAACGCAAACAAAAGTTCAGACTGTTGGAGACAACCAGATTGTACGGACAGTTAGCTGGTATGACAACGAGATGAGCTATGTAAGTCAGCTGGTACGTACACTGCATTATTTTGCTAACCTGATAAGTAAATAAAAAGATAAGTGATTATAAAAAAAGTCTGAGCCGCCAAGCCAGACTTTTTTAATTTTAGGGCTTCATATATTCATGTCATACAAAATCAATAAAAGAAGGCTTCAAAAAATATACAACCGGTTAAAAAAATTACCGGGTGGAATTAATTTTTTCAGGTATAGCTGGAACAAACTAAATGGCATTTTTCTTAAATCCACCAAAAGCACAAAAGTTCCTTTTCCATCATCCATTATGCTGGAAGTAACCAATCATTGTAACCTGGGTTGTATTACTTGCCCGAGGGAATATGGATTTGGGCATGCGATGGATAAAGGAACGATTGATCTGGACAGAATGAAAAAAGTGATTGATGAAGTGGGGCCTTATATTGATTCAATCGGGTTAACGGGTCTGGGAGAAACGATGTTATATAAAAAACTGGAAGAAACTTTACAATATATAAAAAGCAAGAACAAGGGAATTCAAACTTTTATTTCTACCAATGCACATATTCCCGGCGCAGAAAACTATATTGAAAAGATGGCGCCTTACCTTGACACTGTTCAGATTTCCATTGACGGAATCGGTAAAACTTATGAAGCAGTAAGATTGAAAAGTGATTATAGTTTCTTTTTTGAAACCACAAGAAAGATGGTGGAAGTTTGTAAGAAAGCGAATGTTTCCGTAATGTTCAATTTTGTGGCCGTGAAAGAAAACTATACGCAGATGAAAGAGATCGTAAAACTGGCATCAGAGATGGGTGTTTCATTTGTCAACATTACCCCGGTAAATGTCGGAAGCATTACATCTGTTGATGTAGAATATTATAATTTGTTTTACGGAGATTCTTTTAAAAATGAACTGAAACAGGCATTTGATCTTTCCAAAAAAGCCGGGAATGTGGAATTGAGTATCTGGGATGTGAAGAAGAAAAATGAATTTAAAAAATGTCACTTGCCCTGGAATCATTTTTATATCAGCTGGGATGGGTATATGACACCTTGTTGTGCCAAACCTTTTCCCAAAGAATTAAATTTTGGAAATGTATTTGAAACTTCGCTAATGGAATGTCTGAACAGCAAAGAATACAGGCAGTTCCGGGCCATGTGGTTTAAAAATGAAACACCTGATTTTTGCAAAAAATGCCATGTAATAGATCTAAAACCCATCGAACTTGATTTTGATATAGCTTTGAATTAAAATGAAAAAATAAAGTATGAGTAAGTTTTCTGATTACGATTTTAAAAACCAGAAGGCATTGATCCGTGTTGATTTTAATGTGCCTTTGGATAAAGAATTTAATATTACCGATGACAGCCGCATGAAAGCTACAATTCCTACCATTAAAAAGATACTGGATAGCGGTGGTGCTGTGATTCTGATGAGTCATTTGGGAAGACCGAAAGAAGGGCCTGCTGAAAAATACTCATTAAGACACCTGGTAAAACATTTGAGCAGTTTACTTAACGGAACAACTATCCAATTTGCTGATGATTGTATCGGTAAGGAAGCAATAACTGTGGCTTCCGGATTAAAACCAGGTGAAGTTTTATTGCTGGAGAATCTCCGGTTTTATAAAGAAGAAGAAAAAGGCGACGAATCGTTTGCAAAAAAACTTGCTCAACTGGGTGATGTATATATCAATGATGCTTTTGGTACAGCACACAGGGCACATGCTTCCACAGCTATCATTGCAAAATATTTTGATACGGGAAAAAGAATGTTTGGGTTGTTGATGAATGCAGAAATAGTAAATGCAGATAAAATCATGCAGCAGGCTGAAAAACCTTTTACTGCTATCATTGGCGGAGCAAAAGTGTCCGATAAAATTCTCATCATAGAAAATTTGTTGGAAAGGGCAACTGATATAATCATTGGAGGTGGTATGGCATATACATTTATGAAAGCCATGGGTGGCAAAATAGGTACTTCGCTTTGTGAAGATGACAGATTGGGAACTGCAGAAGAACTGATGAACAAGGCAATTGAAAAAAATGTGCGGATCCATCTTCCACCGGATTCTATTATTGCAGATAAGTTTGATGCCAATGCAGAAACTTCTGATGCACCCAGTAATCATATTCCCGATGGGTGGATGGGTTTGGATATCGGACCCAATGCATGTGAACAATTCAGTAATATTATTAAACAGAGCAAAACCATTTTATGGAATGGCCCGATGGGCGTTTTTGAAATGGATAAATTCAAACATGGCACTAAATCCGTTGCCAAAGCAGTGGCAGCTGCAACACAAAACGGAGCATTCTCTTTAGTGGGTGGAGGTGACAGCGTATCAGCAGTAAACCAGTTTGGGTACAGCGATAAAGTGAGTTATGTATCAACCGGTGGTGGCGCCATGCTGGAATACTTCGAGGGGAAAATACTCCCGGGAATTGCTTCAATAAATTCCAAATAAAAATTTTAACCGGAACTAAAGAGAAATATTTTTTTAATATCTGTTCCGGCAAATTTGCTTTTATATTATTGAATACCAATAACCCTTAGCTGAAAGTCTATTCTCCGGCTATTTTTTATTGATTCTCATACAACTTTTGTTGAATCATCCCGTCATAATTTTTGTATCTTGAACAGATCTGAAAATTAATCATTGGAAATTACAAATTCACTTGCTGTAGTTTCAAAAAAATCTTTCATCATGATTAAATCACCAATTTATTTGCTGTTGGTCTTTTTGATTTCCGGATTTTCTTTATCAACTCATAGCCAGGTAAGGCTTCAGGCTATTTCTGTAAAATCAGATTATATAGCACGACATAATATGACTGCTGCTGTTTATCAATCTGAATTTCAGAAACACACAAAAAACGGATACCG